>JAGRAL010000061.1 GCA_020434605.1 Bdellovibrionales bacterium | reverse complement strand
TTCTGGCCGGGAACAATCAGGGGAACCGCGGCCGCGTTCACGTCGGGATGAACCTCGCCCAGGGTCGTGCAATAAGAGACTTCGGCCATGCTGCGCTTGGCGTCCTTGATGATCGACCGCAGTTTTGTTTCGTTAACACCCGATTGCTGGACGAGACGTTTCTGGACTTCGTTCCGCTCGGTATCGTCAAGCGTGGTCAGATAGGCTCGCCCCATGGCTGAACTTGCAATGGGAACGGTGTGGCCGACGCCGATATCCAGTCCGACCCGATTAATGCCGCGTACCACGTTGATGTAGATCATCGAGCTGTCGGCAGGCTGCCCGATCGCGACCGTGCATCTGAATTCTTCCGCAAGATTTTCCATGATCGGGCGAAGGACGTTGATGATGCCGCTGCGCGAAAGAAGTGGACGGGCAAGAACCAGAAGGTTTACGCCCAGCCCGTAGGTTTTGTCGGATTCATCATAGTTCAAATAACCCAACGTAATCAGGGTATAGGCAAACCTTGATGCGGAGTTTTTTGGCAGTCCGATTTTTTTTGATATCTGTGCGATGTCTTGCCTGTCGCCGCTACCGTCAAAGCACTCGAGAATTTCAAGGCCGCGGGCGAGGTTCTCCGTGGTTCCGGCACCCAGTTCGGTTCGTCTCGAACCCTTGCCCGGACTGATGATAAATCCGTCTTTGTCCCGTGTGGTGACGGCATTTGAACTGCGGCGATTGCCCATGCCAATCCGTGTCCTTGCTGTTTCCCGAATCGTCTACGCCGGATGCGGGCGATCCTGTTCGGATCATACTAACCTGTTCGCATAATCCAATGAAGTCGAACAAGTGGTCTGGTTGCCGGCGGCACTCCCTGCCGATGGTCGAGCTTGCCATTCCATCGGGTGCCATGGTGGTGGGAAACCCATCGGACAGAATCAATTAATGAAAATATATTTTGAAAAATAGAACACTTCATGTTAGTGGATATGCATGCGGGTTTGGGCATCGGATGCTGGCGTCGAGCGCATCCGATTCACCTGCCTGCAATCTGGAGTGAGCGACATCTTTAATCGAACATTCGTTTCGGAGTGTTTTCAATCGAACTGGATGCCGCCGCAGTGGTCTTGGGATTGCGTATCTGAATGTTTGAGCGAGTTCTGATCGCGAACCGCGGCGAGATCGCAGTAAGGGTTGCGCGGACCCTGAAGCGCATAGGCATTGCCAGTGTTGCCGTTTTCAGTGATGCGGACGAAGGTGCCCCTCACGCGATTGCAGCCGACCAGGCTGTGCACATCGGGCCGGCGCCGGCCCAGCAGAGTTACTTGTCGGCGCAAAAACTGATTGACGTCGCCCTGGAAGCCGGATGTCAGGCGCTTCATCCCGGATATGGTTTCTTGAGTGAAAAAGTTGAGTTTGCAACCGCATTAAAAGAAGCGGGCATCACCTTTATAGGCCCTACACCCAGCAATATTGAAGCCATGGGTGATAAGCTGGCTTCGCGAGAACTTATGAAGCGCGCAGGCGTTCCCACCGTGCCGGGCACTGATGGCACTGTTAACTCGGTAGAGGAAGCGGAAAAGGCCGCC
The DNA here is from genome assembly GCA_020434605.1 of Bdellovibrionales bacterium. GTDB lineage: Bacteria > Bdellovibrionota > Bdellovibrionia > Bdellovibrionales > UBA840 > JAGRAL01. The sequence goes on along the minus strand of JAGRAL010000061.1, from coordinate 22,276 downwards.
AATGAAATTGGTTATCCCGTGATGATAAAAGCTTCTGCCGGAGGTGGAGGCAAAGGAATCCGCGTTGTTACTGAAACTAAAAATTTGGCCAGTGCCTTTCGCGCTTGCCAATCTGAGGGTAAAAATTATTTTAAAGATGACCGCGTGTTCATTGAACGCTTTATTCAAAACCCTAAACATATTGAAGTACAAGTCTTTGGTGATAAGCACGGCAATGTTGTTCACTTGTACGAACGCGAGTGCTCTGTCCAGCGACGTCATCAAAAATTGATTGAAGAAAGCCCAAGTATTTCCGTGCCCGATGAGGTTCGTCAACGCATGGGAGAAGTGGCGGTGACTGCGGCAAAGTCCATCAACTATGAAGGGGCTGGCACCATTGAGTTTATCTTTGATAACAATACAAAAGAATTTTTCTTTATGGAGATGAACACTAGGCTTCAGGTTGAACACCCGGTAACAGAAATGGTTACCTCAAGAGATTTAGTAAAAGAGCAAATCTTGGTAGCTTCCGGAGAAAAACTTTCATTTCAGCAATCTGACATAAAGCAAATTGGTCATGCTATTGAAGCCAGAATCTGCGCCGAAGATCCAGAAACGTTTGCTCCGTCACCGGGCCTTATTCGTAGATGCCGTAACCCGCAGGGACCGTTTATTCGTTGTGATTCTTATGCTTATCCTGGTTATGAAGTGCCGATATACTATGACCCAATGCTGGCAAAATTGATTGCGTGGGGCGAAACTAGAGAGCAAGCAATTTCAAGGTTGTCACGTGCGCTTGACGAATATTCACTGACGGGAATTAAAACTAATATTCCGCTTCACAAATCTATTCTTGAAGAAAAAGAATTTTTAAGCGGAGAATACACAACTCAATCTCTTGAAAAAGATTTTAAACATCGAGCTGATGTATTTAGATTTGTTGATGATAGAGTATTTTTAATTTCATTAGCGATAGAAGCTTATAAACAACAAAAGCGAGCATCCATTTCTAACCTAAGTTTACAGTCAAAATGGAAAGACATTGGACGTAAAGAGGGGATGAGGTAATTCTATGTATTTCGAGGCAGACCTAAAAGGGAAGAAATATAAAATTGAAGTTACAGAGACAAAAAGTAACTGGAATGTTCATATGATGACCGACGATGGGCTAAACGAAAAGCACGTCATTTCAAAAAAAGATTATATGGAGTTGGATGGAGCCATCAGCTTCTTATTTGAAGACTCTTCTTATATGGTCGATGTAACAGGAAATGGTGTTAACTATACAGTATTTACTCGCGGCTCATATCGTGAAATTCCGATTTATAATGACGAGGCCTTACTGCATGAAAGCTTAAAAGGCGCAGGCGCGATGGGCGGAGGAAAAACAATTGTGGCAGGAATGCCAGGAAAAATAGTTAAGGTGTATGTAAAGCCTGGCCAAGAAGTAAAAGAAAGACAACCAGTATTGGTTATGGAAGCGATGAAAATGGAAAACGAAATAAAAGCTTCTGGAAATTTAAAAGTAAAAGAAGTGCTAGTAAAACCAGGTCAGAGTGTTGAGTCTGGCGCAACGTTAGTTACTTTCGAATAAAAAACTAAACAGAGACTTCTGTTGAGCTAGTGTTGGCTCGCTTTCCAAAAAATGCGACCGAAAAGATTGATAGTTCATATAAGAGCTGAAGTGGTACCATAATACAAACCATACTTAAAACGTCTGGCGGTGTAATCACTGCCGAGACAATCGCGATAACAACAAGCGCATACCTTCTAGAAGATCTTAAGAACTGAGCATTAACAATCCCAAGCATACCTAACAATGTAAGTGCTAGAGGTAGCTCAAAAACAACGCCAAACATTAATGTAGTTGAAATAAAAAATGAAAGATACTCATCAATCGTAATCATTGGACTATCAGTATTGCCGGCAAAACTCATTAAGAACTCAAATGCAAAAGGAAAAACAATAAAATATACAAAGGCAACGCCAGCTAAAAATAAAAATGTACCTACAGCTAAAAAAGCAATGATAGCCTTTTTTTCTTTTTGATAAAGTCCTGGTTTTACAAAGCGCCAAACCTGGTAAAGCCATAGAGGGCAAGTAATAATAATACCACTAAGTAGGGAAACTTTCATATGGGCAATAAACTTATCCATTACGCCAGTAAAGACGAGTCCATTCACAAATGGTTGAATGGGTTTACGGATAATATCAAATAAAGTTTCTGAGTAAGCCCATGAGGCCAAAAAACCAAACATTACAATGATGAAAGATCTAATGATGCAATCACGTAAGTCTTTAAGATGTTCCGTTAAACTTAAATTAGGATCAGACATTTTCGTCTTTGCTAGTCTCTATAGGTTTTTCGATTTCTGATTTAGCTTGCGTAATTTCTTCGTTGGCAGACTTTACCGTTTTATTAATTTCTTGGTTAAAATCACCCATCGCTCTTTTTACATCCCCAGCAAGTCTTCCCAAAAATTTAGCGACCTGAGGTAATTGCTTTGGTCCAATAAACACAAGCGCAATTACAAAGATAAGAATGACTTCAGAAAACCCAAGATTAAACATGCTATGGTTGTAATTGATGCTATAAAAATATTCAATAGATTCTTACTGTGCTTTAGATTTTTTATTGATTTCAAAGTCTACAAAACCGCTATCAATTAAAGTGTCCCTCATTAAATCTGAGCCAGTTTTTTGATAGTTTTCATATAATTTCAGCAAATTAGAGTCTTTTTGTAAGTCAGTTTGCTTTGATATGTAGTTTAGGACTTCCATGTACTTTATAAACTGTTTAGAAAAATCACTGTAAAGACTGCTGTATACTTCTTCATCTACTTCTTGCGCAAGAGATGAAAATGCACTTTCTCCCATGTTTACATAGTAAGAAATATCTATGATCTTACGGTTTAAGGACTCGCCAAAAAAACCAGTAATATAAAGAGAAGTATCACCAAGCTTCTTTAATAAATCTATGCGAACACTAGGCTCTGAATTCATTGCCTTTAAATAAATTTCAGCCAATGTGCTTCTTGTTTTTTTTCCGTTTTCAAGAGTTTCATCAAATAGATTATCCGCCAAAATGTAATGAGTTAAAAGTTTTACTAAATACTCACGCGCTAGAGGAGGAGAGGGCAAACGGCGCTGCTTGATAGCATCGCTAACAGCGTCTATGAAAAAATCTTCTGGAGCTAATAATATCGTGTTGTTTTTCATATATCCCCCAAGTAAAAAACTTGGTCTTAATTTAGCCTAACATATACCCATAAGTTTTTTCGGCGTTTTGAGTCTGAAACTGGACCAAAAAATGTTTTATAAGTTGCTCGCGCAGTACGAAATAAATTTTTTTTATGAAGCATAATTAATGCTAGATCTAGGTATTGAATAAATGTCTTTTAGTGCGTGTTGTTCTGAGACACGGGGAAAATTTAGATGCATTATTTTAGGGTTCAAAACCCACTTATTCGAGCTAAATACGTTTGGACTAAATTGAGACAAAACAAAATTATATATCATAAAAACACCAAGAATTACCGATAAGTAGCGTATGAAGTACGTTGGTCGAGAAGGCTTCTTTTTCATACTTTTTACTCTACTGTTTTCAGTAGTTGGTGAGACGCAAGAGCGAATACCAGGAGTCTTTACGTATCAAGGCCGTGCCTTTCAATCTGATGGGGTAACTCCTTTAACAGGTACCGCAACATTTAGTGTTCAAGTTAGGTCTGCTGACGGCAACTGTCTTTTATACCAAGAAACACATTCAGGAATTGATTTAACAGCAAGTGTAGGTTTCTTTGCTTTAAACATTGGTGACGGTACAGCTAGCAGTGGTTTAGGATTATCAGATGCGTTTTCAAATTTAGCAGCAAACAAAGCTACATTGTCTGGAACTTGCGGTGGAGTGTATTCACCATTAAATCAAGATTCTCGTGTATTAAGAGTAACAGTGGATGTTGGTGGTGGACCAGTAGCTCTTGATGATCAGTATATGTATACAGTTCCACAGGCTTTAGTTGCTGATACACTAAATGGGTTTAAGTACGATCAATTTGTTCAAAGTTTAACGACTACTCAAAGAAATGCACTAACTTCGATGGTTAATGGCACAACAATTTATAACATCACAACAGGTCGTTTTGACAGATATAACGGTGCTACTTGGGGAGAAGCCTTTGGTGCTACAAACATCGGAGCAGGTGCGCAGATTTATTCATCTAAATTAGCTGGTAATGATTGGTTGCAACTAAGATCTATTGTTGGCGCTAGTGGAGTAACTGCTACACAAAACGCGAGTGATATTACTTTAAGTATTGATTCTACATACACGCAAAGAAGAGTTACCGGTTCTTGTACGGCAGGTAATTTTATAACGGCTGTGGCAGCAGATGGTACGGTAACTTGTGCCGCTGGTGGAGCTGGGACAGTAACTAGCGTAACAGCAGGGGATACAACCATTACGATTGGTGGTACAGGGGCAGCGCCTACAGTTGCAGTGAATGAAGGAAACTTAGATTTAGACGCCATCGGCGGCACACTAGGATACGATCAATTAACAAACTGCGGAGCTGATCAGATACTACAGCAAAATGGTACGGGTACCGGTTGGACTTGTGCTGCGCAAGTTACAGATACCAATACAACTTACACGGCAGGTAGTGGTCTTGATTTAACAGGAACTACTTTTAGCATTCCAGCAGATGGTGTTGTGAATACAATGATTGCAGACGGTGCAATTGATAGCTTGGCTCAATTAGCTGCTATGGGTTGTACTGGTAATCAGGTACTACAACGTAATGCGGGTAACACAGCCTGGGTTTGTGTGGATGCTTCCAGCTTAGATTCAAACACAACTTACAGTGCAGGGTCTGGTTTAGATTTAACTGGCACGACATTTAGTATTCCAACAGACGGAATTGTGACTACGATGATTACAGATGACAACGTAACAGCTGCGAAAATTGCAGACGGTGCGATTGATGATTTAGCGCAGTTAGCATCTATGGGATGTACAGGGGATCAAATCATTAAAAGAAACCCGGGGAACACAGCATGGATATGTGCTAGTGATGACTCTAATCCCAATTATTGGGATGCGGTTGCAGGCGGCATTAACTATGCGGGCGGTAATGTCGGTATCGGAGTGACAGCTCCGCTTGCACTATTGGATGTAAAAGCAGCGGCAGGAACTCTTAATGGAGTTAGGTCGTCTACCACTGCGGTATTTTCTCGTTTAGATAACGATGCAAGCATTGAGATTCGATCGGGTGGAAATAAAAAGAGTTCAATTTATTTTGGCGACAGTGCGGGTGGCGCCGGCGGTTCTGCCTTGTATTATAACGATTTAGGCGGGTTAATTGAGTTAGCAAGTAACGGTGGAGCGACTCCTCAGTTTACCTTCCAAATGGGAGGAGGAAAATTAGGAGTGGGTGATACTTCGCCAGATGCAATGATAGAGGCCTCTGCAAGCGCTGGCGCAAATGATCTTTTAATGTTGTCCAGTGACGATAATAATGATGGAAATTTATTGATTGTTAAAAATTCTGGGGATGTTGGTATTGGTACTACAACACCAGATGAAAAGTTACACGTAGTTGGTTCGATTAAAATGGTAGATGGTAACCAAGGTGTAGGGAAAGTATTAACATCAGATGCTAACGGTGTGGCTTCGTGGCAGGCAGCCGGTGCTGGTGGAGAAACTAACACAGCAAGTAACCAAGGTACAGGTGTTGGTGTATATGATGCAAAAGTAGGAAGTGATTTACAATTTAGAAATATCACAGCCGAAGCAGGAAACGAAATCAGTGTTACATTATCTACAAAAGATATAGAATTAGATGTAGTAGAAGCAAACTTAGACTTAGATGCTATTGGCGGAACACTGGGCTATGACCAATTAGCAAATTGTGCGGCAGACCAAATTTTAATGCAAAATATAACAGGAACTGCTTGGACTTGTGTTGCAGCAACCTCCATAGATACAGACACAACTTATAGCGCAGGAAGCGGGCTTGATTTAACGGGTACAACATTTAGCATTCCAGCAGATGGTGTTGTAAATACAATGATCGCAGACGGTGCGATAGATAGTTTGGCGCAACTTGCATCGATGGGTTGTACTGGAGATCAGATCTTAAAGAGAAACCCAGGTAACACGGCTTGGATTTGTGCGGCAGATAGCGGAGGTACATCTATTTCTGGTGGAACTGATAATCGACTAGCTATGTTTAATGCAACAGGCGACAATATTGAGAACTCATTATTAGAAGATGATGGCACTGATATTAATATACTAACAGGCAGATCGCTAGATGTTGCCGATTCTGTAATAAAGTTTAATAATGCATCCTTTGTTCACCAAACAGGAAGCGCTACCAGTACGTTTGTTGGTGCAAGTACAGCGACATCTTCTTCAGCTACTGATAATACAGCGGTTGGTTATAATATAATGAATAGTGTGTTGTTTTCTGGGGTATCTAACACTGGTGTAGGTTCAGGGGCGCTGACATCGCTTACTTTTGGTGGAACTAATACGGCTGTAGGTAAGTCAGCAGCATCAGCAATTACCACTGCGGGCAACACGACTGCGGTTGGTGCGAACGCTTTAACATCCGCAACGGGATCGGGTAATACTGCGATCGGCTCTAGCTCTGGTACAAATGCAACTGGTGGAAGTAGCAGTAATATATTTATAGGAGCAAACGCAGGACCAGCTGTGGGTGGAGCGATAACTGAAAAATTATATATCGATGTTACTCAAACAGACACGCCACTTATTTACGGTAATTTTACCAACGGATCTGAGAAGGTGACTATTAACGGCAACTTTGATGTTACATCAACAATAGCAAATACGACAATCAAATTAGAAAGTGGTGACGAGCCTATATTTAGTTTTGTGCAAAACGCCAGTCTGGCAGAGGTTCCACAATCATATGATATTTTTGCAAATGAAACAGAGATATCCATTCGAGATGTAACAAACGGCAGCAAGGTTCCGCTTAGAGTTTTAGCTGGTTCAGGTGATGATAGCCTTGTTGTAAGTTCGAGCGGGGTAAGTATTGGTCATTCCAGCCCACAAGCTAAATTAGATGTGGATGGTAGTGTGCGCTTAAGTGACGACGCCACAGCTTGTAGTGGAGCAAATGAAGGGGCACAAAGATACAACTCTACAGCTAAAGAAATGCAGTTTTGTAACGGTACGGTTTGGGGTGACCTAGCCCCTAAGGGCACATTATGTGGTGGTGTTGATGATGGTGGTGCAGGAGCGTACTGTAAAGGCACATTTGACCCAAGCTCTAGCTGTCCATCTAATTATACAAGAACTAGAATAGATACAGGTTCTGGAGACTATTTTTGGTCGTGTGTTAGAAACTAACGATCTGTTTATCGGAATTAAAACCTTTGATGAGATTACCTCTTTTTATAATGGTTACCCTGTAGGTGTAACGCAAGTTGCTTGCGACTATGAACCAGATGCAATTAGTCCCACAGAATTAGGGCCAGGTGATTACTATTCAGAAAGTAGCGTGATTACAATTAGCGGAGTAAATCGCCCAGTCGATATACTAATAAGGGGCTACCAGTCGGATGATGGAAGTGCGGGTGGAGGTACTCTATATTATAAAGTGAACGGTGGCTCTTATGTTGCTGCAGATGATGACTATATCGAAGACCCGCCACCAGCTTCCTGCGAATACATATCTGGTGGTCAGTATGGTTGTTTGACTAAAGATGCCTATATTACTGTAAACGACGGGGACACAATTCAGTTAAGATTCAATAACTCCTCAGGATCGGTAACACTACCAATATTGATTTACAATTTATCTACTAGCGAAGAGATAGATACTTTTGAGCTAAGTGCCAGCGAAATTTAAGCCTTTTTCTTCATCGGCGGTGGAACTGGAATTCCACTACTCGTCGGAGTCATTACAGGAATTGAAGAAATATTACTTTGTGTGCCACTGCTAATTGGCGGCGGCGTTGCTTTTTGCTGCGGCTGCGGAGCTGGTCCACTACTTTGTGCGCCAGAGGATGCACTGTTTGTGTGTGCCTTGCCTAAGAATGCCATTCCATCATCTTTGCTTAATCGACCCTCACCAATTAATTGGTTTACATGGGTTTCAAAGTTCATCATTCCAGAACCTTTGCTTGTTTGCATTGTTGATGGGATTTGAAATGTTTTTCCCTCTCTAATCAAGTTAGATACGGCAACACTATTTATTAAGATTTCGTTCACTGCTACGCGGCCATTGCCGGTCGCATTAGGTAGTAAAGACTGCGCAATAACGGCTTTTAAACTTTCAGAAAGCATTACTCGTATTTGCGCCTGTTGTGCTTCAGGAAATACGTCAATAATACGATCTACAGTTTTATGCGCATTATTTGTGTGTAAAGTACCAAATACCAAGTGACCTGTTTCGGCCGCAGTCATTGCTAGTGAAATGGTTTCTAAGTCTCTCATCTCACCCACTAAGATAATATCTGGATCTTCCCTTAAAGCAGCTTTTAGCGCATTCGAAAATGATTTGGTATGTGATGAGACCTCTCTCTGATTGATCAAAGACTTTTTGTTTTCATAAACAAACTCGATCGGATCTTCAACAGTCAAAATGTGTGCGCTTTCAGTTTGGTTTATATATTCAATCATCGCGGCAAGTGTCGTTGATTTACCAGAACCTGTTGGGCCTGTTACAACAATTAAACCTTTATGCTCTTTACAAAGATCTTTTAATACAGGTGGCATATGCAACTGCTCTAAAGATTTTATTTCTTCTGGAATAATTCTAAACACGGCTCCCATGCCTTTTCTTTGTAAGAAAATATTACAACGAAAACGACCAGTGCCTTCCAGAGTGTAGGCCAAATCCAATTCTAAGTTGTTTACAAAAATTTGCTTTTGCTTTTCAGATAAAATTTCAAAAATTAAGGCTTGGCATTCTTCAGCAGTTAACGCTCGGTAGTTCATTGGAACCATGTTTCCATGCAAACGGATATAAGGAGACGAGCCACTCGATAAGTGTAAGTCTGATGCGCCTTGCGCCTTCATAAATCTAAACAAATCATCCAGTTTTGCCATGTAGCCTCCACATAATTTATCGGCAAAACCTGCTCTGTGTTTAAGCGAAACAGAGAGAAAATGTCTTTCCCTTTACCTTATTGATGTATTATGATGGCAACACTAGTCAGAGGTCGTGAAGTGTCATCAAAGATTTTGATAAATGTTCGTCCTAGCAACACTCGCGTAGCTTACGTTGAGAGCGGAGAGTTGCGCGATTTAAAAGTTGAAAAATCAGGAGAGCACAAAAGTCTGGTTGGCTCCATTTTTATGGGGAAAGTCATCAGAATATTACCAGGTATGCAAGCGGCGTTCGTAGACATTGGTCTAGATAGAGCGGCCTTCCTCTATGTTGGCGATGTTCGCTTAGAAGTAAGCTCAAACCCAGACATGGAGTGGGCCGAAACAGATGGAGAAAATATTTTTCCACAAACAGAAGATGAGCAAGAGGCCAACAAAATTCCCATACAAGATATTTTAAAAGAAGGACAACTTCTCTTAGTCCAAGTTGCTAAAGATCCTCTCGGTACAAAAGGCGCTAGAATCACGACGCATATTTCTCTTCCAGGCAGACATGTTGTCTATATGCCAACAGTAAATCACATAGGTATTTCTCGAAAAATTGAGGATGAGCAAGAGCGTGAGCGGCTAAAAGCAATCATTGATATTTGTAAACCTGAGGTTGGCGGAATTATTGTAAGGACGGCAGCAGAAGATGCAAGTCGTGAAGATATCGAAAATGATATTGATTACTTGGTACGTGTTTACCGCGAAATTCACAAGGCACAAGAAAAACGAAAAACTGTTGGAGTCATCCGCGAAGAACTGGATATGGAGCTAAAAGCACTTCGTGACATGGCCACCGAAGATGTGCAGCAAATTTTAGTGGACGATTTAGAGACGCACAAAAAACTTGTAAAGTTTGTGACACAATTTTTACCGCACTTAAAAACAAAGATCGAACTTTATGAAGGGGCCGAGCCAATTTTTGACCAACACGGAATTGACCTCGAAATTTCAAGATCACTGGGGCGTAAGATTTGGCTTAAATCTGGTGGCTATATTATTATTGATGAAGCAGAAGCCTTAGTAGCCATCGACGTTAACACCGGAAGTTTTGTCGGAAAAAACGATCTTGAAGATACAATTTTGAAAACAAACCTTGAGGCCGTAAAAGAAATTGCACATCAACTTAGAATCCGTAATTGCGGCGGTATAATTGTTCTTGATCTTATTGATATGGAAAAAGAACTAAACCGTGAAAAAGTAATGAGCTCTTTACTAGAGGAACTTAAAAAAGATAAAGCTCGAACAAACGTAAGTGGGATGTCAGGTTTGGGTCTTGTAGAGATGACCCGCAAAAGGACCCAGGCCAGTCTTGTGAAATCCTTGTGTCAGCCGTGCTCTTATTGTGAGGGTAAGGGCTACATTAAAAAAGACTCAACCATCGCAAATGAAATTTTTAGACAACTTGAGCGCGAGGGTGTTCTAGCTGGAATCAGATCGACAGTCGTTCATTGTCATTCGCGAATTGCTGATTGGGTATATGAGGGCGGAAACTCTATGCTTGAATATATTGAGTTGCGCCTAAATCGAACCATCATTTTTACTGTCGAACACAACTTCCACATCGAGCAATACGACATTAAGCACCAGCACTAAAAGCAAGAAAGCCACTTGTTTTAGAGAAAATAATTCACAGCCTGCTCCGTCCGCCGCCGCATTAGCTGGTGAAGGCTATGATTTAAGTATATTAAGTAATATCAGATAGTTAAGTAAACGTAGTCGCTGCCACAAGTTTATGATTGCTTAAAATTCTAGCCTCAACTTGGCTATAAAGCCCCCCCTTAGAGGGGGATTTCCTTTGAACCCCAGGATAGAAGCGGCTTTTAGCCGTCTGACAAAAGGTGAAAAAGCATTAAAAGTTGACTTAGCTAATGCCCCATGGCAGATACTAACCTTCAATAAATTGGTCGGAGGTCATTCATGTACGCCATCATCAAAACAGGTGGAAAACAATATAAAGTCGCACCGGGCGACGTAATTCGCGTTGAAAAATTGGCGCAAGATACTGGTTCAGACGTTGAATTCAGTGAAGTCCTATTTGTGGGCGGTGAAAACTCTAAAGTTGGTAACCCTTTAGTTTCTAAAGCGGTGGTTACAGGATTAGTATTATCTCAACGTTTAGATAAAAAGATTTTGGTTTTTAAGAAAAAAAGAAGAAAAGGTTTCCGTAAGACAAAAGGTCACAGACAACCATTTACTGAAGTTTTTGTTTCTGCCATCACTTCTGACGGTAAGACTGTAAAAGCTGACAAAAAGCCAAACATTCAAACTGAAGAGCAAAAGGCACAAAGAAAACTAGCAAAAACAGCTAGTCCTGCAGCTGAAAAGCCAGTTAAAAAAGTAGCTAAAGCTGGTAAGAAAGTTACTAAGAAAAAAGCTACAAGCAGTGCTAAGAAAAAAGTTAGTAAGAAAAAGAAAACAACTAAGAAGTAAGACGTAAGGGTTAAAGGAGTTAGTCATGGCATCGAAAAAAGCCGGTGGTAGTACCAAGAACGGAAGAGATTCACAGAGTAAACGTTTAGGTGTAAAAAGATTTGGTGGTGAAAACGTAACTACGGGTACAATTATTATTCGCCAAAGAGGAACAAAAGTTCACTTAGGTAAAAACGTAGCTATGGGCAGAGACCATACAATATTTTCTTTGATTGATGGCCAAGTTAAGTTTGAAAGAATCGACAAACTTCGTTCAAAAGTTAGCGTATATCCAGCAGTAGCTGCGGCTAACTAATTAGTTTTAATTTTTTCACTCTATATAAAGGCGTTTACTAATTGTAAGCGTCTTTTTTTTTTGAGTTTTAAGGCAAAAATGAAATTTATAGATCAAACTAAAATTACAGTTTCTTCGGGCAAGGGCGGCCCGGGTGCGGTTTCGTTTTTACGAGCGAGACTGATGGCTCGAGGTGGGCCTGATGGCGGTGATGGCGGTAAAGGTGGCGATCTATACTTTAAAGTAAACCTAGGCATTAACTCTCTTTTAGATATTAGCCTTAGACGCTCTTATCATGCCGAAGATGGTAAGCCCGGTGAAAGTCAGAATTGTACAGGTGCTAACGGCGAAGATTTAGTGCTAGAGGTTCCGCAAGGGACAGTTATTAAAGACGAAAAGGGTGAAATTTTACTAGATCTAAGCGAGAAAGATCAAAAAGTCCTATTCTTAAAAGGCGGAAGAGGTGGCAAAGGAAATGCATTTTTTAAAACCTCAACCAATCAGGCACCCACTCACTCTCAGCCAGGAGAGCCAAAAGAAGAATTACAAATCACTTTAGAGCTAAAACTGATCGCTGATGTTGGTTTAATAGGTTATCCCAATGCAGGGAAATCAACATTAATTTCCGCCATTTCTGCGGCAAAACCCAAAATTGCAGACTATCCATTTACTACTCTAACACCAAATCTGGGTGTGGTTAGATATGGAAACGAGAAGACCTTTGTTGTCGCAGATATACCTGGAATCATACCTGGTGCTAGTCATGGAGTGGGCTTGGGAACTCAGTTTTTACGTCATATTGAGCGTACGAAATGTTTTTTACATATTATCGATATCTCAGTTTTTTCTGGAAGAGATCCCCTGCAAGATTATATGGATATAAATACGGAGCTTGAGGAGCACGATCGTCTAAATACCGGCAAAGAAGGCTTCTTTAGCTTACGAGAGAGAAAACAAATTGTGGTATTAAATAAAGTTGATACAATGAAAGCAAGTGAAGCAGAAGAAATTGAAAACCGCTTTCATAAAGAAGGCATAAAAACAATGTCAGTTTCAGCTGCCACAGGACAAGGGATTAAGGACTTAATATTTAAAGCAGGTGGTTTAGTTTTTGGAGAAAACAATAATGAATAAAATAGGTATATTTGGAGGTACATTTAACCCTCTACATCTTGGCCATATTAATTCAGTAGTTAATGTTGCAGAAAAATTATCTCTAGATCGAGTTTTTGTAGTGCCTGCGTTTCAAAATCCAAATAAAGATCCAGTAGAAGGACCAAGTCCTGAGCAAAGACTTGAAATGGCGGAAACAGGATTTAGACCCTATGACTATGTTGCCCAGGTCGACGATATCGAAATACAAAGAAAAGGTAACAGCTACACTGTAGACACTCTAAAGTTATATGCCGAAAACTATAAAGCAGATGAGCTACACTTGATTGTTGGAGCAGATGCTTTCTATGAGTTTGATACCTGGAAAGATTTTGAAGAGATCCTTAGTCTTTGTAACATTATTGTAACATCAAGACCTGGTATGCAGTTACCCTTCTCGGTAAAAGACATACCATCAGGAATTCAGCCATTTGTTGCTTTGTTTGATAGAAATTACGTACAACTAACAACTGGAAGACACATCGAGTTTGTCCGCGTTGAAGATGTAGATGTGTCAGCAACTGAAATCCGTAAAAAATTACGCAATGGTCTTAGGGTGGAAAAGTATCTTACGTTTGAAGTCGAAAACTTTATTAAAGAAAAACAACTATACAAACCTTTAGATTCGCAAATTCGTAACTATGAAGAGTTCACAATGTTTTGCGCAAAAAAACTTTGGAGTAAAAAAGCGATTGGCCTTAGAGGATTTGATTTAAGTAGTATGTCAGCTCCGACTGAATATACGTTGATAGCATCAGGTACCAGCTCTAAGCATGCCAGCTCAATTGCTGAGGTGGTGATGGCTGAAATCAAAGACGAATACGGCGTTTTACCCATTGCCCTTGAAGGTCTTAGAGAAGGGCGTTGGGTTTTGTTAGATTACGGAAGTCTAATCATACATCTGTTCTATGATTTTGTTCGCCAAGAATACGGTTTAGAAAATCTTTGGAAAGAGGGAAAAGAAATTGATCTCTCTGAGATAAAAAACACATAGTATGTTCCAGCTATTAACCATCGAATCTTCTAAAGAAGCATGGTTTGTAGAAGCCACAAATTTATATACAAAAAAAATTAATCACTACTATCCATTTGAGCGCAAGGCTTTAAAATCTAAGAGTATGGGTAGAGAAGACAAAGAAACTAAGAAACGCTTAGAAACAAAACAAATCGTGGATGCGATCGACAATAAGTCTTTGGTGATTTTGTTGGACGAAGCAGGAAAAAACTATTCTAGCGAGAACTTTTCAAAACTATTGGTTTCTTCACTTGAAAATGGTAAAAAAAATATACAGTTTATAATCGGTGGTGCTTACGGGGTCACCGATGAACTTAAAAAAACTGCTAACCATAAGATTAGTCTCTCGCCAATGGTGATGAACCACTTTGTGGCTCAGACAGTTTTGATGGAGCAACTTTATAGAGCGCTGACAATTTGGAAAGGAATACCTTATCACAATGAGTAAAGTGGCATTAATTATATTAGACGGCTTTGGACACTCAGATCATAAAGAACACAACGCGATAGCTTTGGCTAAGACACCATTCATAGATTCTATATTACAAAATTATCCACACTCCTTGTTAGAGACGTCAGGTGAGGCAGTAGGCTTACCTGAAGGAGTGATGGGAAATTCTGAGGTTGGTCACCTAACAATTGGTGCTGGGCGTGTGATTTATCAAGATTTGACACGCATAGATCGATTTATGAAAAATGAAGGCTTTGATACGATTAAAAATTTACATCAAGTTACTCAGTCGCCAGCCATTCATTTAATGGGTTTGTTTTCAGACGGTGGGGTGCACTCACATCTAAGTCATCTATATGGACTTTTAGATTTTTATAACAAAAAGTATTCGCAGAAAAAAATATATCTACACCTGTTTATGGATGGTAGAGACACTCCACCTAAAAATGGCATTGATTACATTAAAAAACTAGAGGCATATCTTGCAGACAAGCCAAACATAAAAATATCTACTGTAATTGGCAGGTTCTATGCGATGGATAGAGATAAAAGGTGGGACCGTGTAAAACTAGCTTATGATGCCATGGCTCTTTCAGATGGAACTAAGGCCCAAAGTGCTTCAATGGCAGTTAGCGAAGCATATGCTGCGGGTGAAAATGATGAATTCATTAAGCCTAGAGTGATTGCTGGTGGAAAAAATATTGATGCCAGTGATGCAGTTGTATTTTTTAATTTTCGAGCAGACCGTGCTAGAGAAATTTCGCAAGCCTTTGGTGTAAAATCATTTAATGAGTTTCCATGCCCTGTAAAAGTAGAGACCGACAATTGGATCTGCTTTAGCCCGTATAGCGAAGATTTTACGTTCCCGTGTCTTTTTACTAAAGAAGATCTTTCTCAAATACTTCCAGAAGTGGTGGCTAACCACAAACTTAAACAACTCCGTATTGCAGAAACAGAAAAATATGCACACGTAACATATTTTTTTAGCGGCGGAAAAGAAGCTATATATCCAAATGAAGACCGGGTTTTAGTGGATTCCCCTAGAGACGTTGAGACGTATGACAAAAAACCTGAAATGAGCGCAAGATCGATCACTGAAAAACTAGTGAATGCTATTGATAGCAATAAGTATGATTTAATCGTTTGTAACTATGCAAATGGTGATATGGTTGGGCATACGGGAATAGAGCCTGCTGCGATCCAGGCGGTTGAAGTTTTGGATGCATGCTTAAAAGAAGTTTGCGAATCAGCTTTAAAATCAGGATATGATGTGCTTATCTCTGCTGACCATGGAAATTGCGAAGAAATGCTAGATGCAAAAACGGGTGAACCCATGACCCAGCACTCTACAAATCCGGTTCCACTAATTTGGGTTGGTAAAGATGCAAGTGGTAAAAAACTCGTAGATGGTAGTTTGGTGGACATTGCCCCTACAGTCTTGGATATTTTAAATATTCCTAAACCCGGACAGATGACGGGTGTATCTCTCATAAAAAAATAAAATAATGTGGTACGGTTTATGAATAGCTACGACTCTCATGCGTGGCTATTTGTATTGTTGTTATTTCTGTGGAAAACCTTTATTTAAAACTTCATTCGTATGTGAGAAGTGCTTTGTAATCCCTAAACTTAAAACTAGACAACAAGGGTGTTTAAAACACGTATACTTATTTGAATACAACAAATATGGAGAGGTCTTTGTTAAAAATTTTAAATACGGTAAGTTTGAAAATGTTTTAGAAAGCTTAGCATGTCGATATGTCTCAAATGCAAGTACAGTTATTGCGATGCCAAATAGTAAAAATTTAATTCGTGAAAACAATCATTCCTACGCATTGGCAAAAAAGATCTTTTCAGAACAAGAAATTTTTGAGCCCTTTTATAAGATAAGCCCCAAACAATCATTATTAGCAAAAAAAGATCGAGGTAAAATTGAACTTTTGCTATTAGAAAAAATCGATCTTATTGAGCCCATCATTTTGGTCGACGACCTGGTTACAAGTGGAGGAACCCTTGAAACCGCATGGAGGCTTTTAGGCAAACCTAATGCAAGTCTACTCAGTCTCTGCTATACGCCAACTGGCAGCAAACTTTTGTAATATTTATAAAGTACACCTTAAGTGACCTACTAAAATGCTGTGGCAAATGAGTGCAATTTGTGGTACTACATGTCATAATAAAAACAGGTAGTTAAGATGAAAATAGCTCAAATTATATTAAGTGCGCTCATTGCCCTGATTGGTTGTTCCAGTGTAGCAAAACCAAAGGTGGCTAATACCAAGCCGACAGTAGTAGAGCAGACGGATGCACTGACGGATATTCGAAAAAAATATGCAAACTACGAACAGATAAATTTGAAGGTACAAAAGACAACGTACTTAGAAGTTTTAGATAAAACTAAAGTTTCTCCACAAGCAATCTATGTAACTAACCAGGGAGAAATTCGAGTTGATACAGAGGAAGTACCAAAATCAATTACAATTTTAGCTAACAAAAAAGCTATCGTGATTGATGAAGCTGACCCAGAGTTTGGAGGGCCAGTTCGAGTTCTAGTCAGTAAGAACCCAACATTAAAGCAATCGCAGGCATTTTTGACAGTTTTATTTGGTAAGGGTGAACTTTCTAAGTTTTATTCAGTAAGCCGTAAAGATGCATCTACTTATGATTTAAAAGCGGTAGACAAAAACTTGTCGGCGCAAAAGGTACAAATTATTGTAAATGCAGAGCAGCTACAAATCTCAAAAATTATTTATTGGGATGAGCTTAATAATAAAATAACACTAGAAATGTTAACCACAGCATTCCTAAAAGAAAGAAATCCAAAATTGTTTCAATATAAAATCCCTAAAGACGCAGAAGTAACGGAGATCTAATATGCCATCATTTGACATAGTATCAGAAGCAGACTTGCAAGAAGTTGAAAATGCCATCAATACAGCAAAAAAAGAATTATCATCGCGCTATGATTTTAGAGGTAGTAAGTACGAAGTAAAATGGGACAAAAAAGAAATCGTTTTTTTAGCCGAAGATGATTATAAAATGACTGCGATAAAAGATATCATACAGTCTAAAGCAATCAAACGCGGTTTAGACGCAAGAACTTTAAAATTCGACAAACACGAGCCAGCTGGCGGAATGATGCTTAGACAGAAAGCCACAGTACAACAGGGCATTGATAAAGAGAAAACAAAAGAAATTACTAAGCAAATCAAAGATTCAAAACTAAAAGTGCAGGTACAAATCCAGGGTGAAACACTTCGCGTAACTTCTAAGAGTATAGATGAATTGCAAGAATGTATGCAGTTTATCAGATCAAAAGACTTTGGTGTACCATTACAGTTTAATAATATGAGGTCATAGTGGAAGGCGTTGAAGTTTTAAAAAAGAAAGTGCACATGATTAGCTTGGGCTGTCCCAAGAATCTTGTTGATGCTGAAATCATGCTAGGTACGCTTGCAAAAGATGAGTACGAGGTTACAGACGATCCAAGTGCTGCAGATGCGATTATTGTAAATACATGTAGCTTTATCGAGGACTCAAGAAAAGAGTCTGTACAAACTATTTTAGAAATGGCGCAAGTAAAAGGTGATGACAAAAATAAGAAGCTAATTGTTTCAGGTTGCCTTCCTCAAAGATATAAAGACGAGCTAGTTGAAAGCTTGCCTGAGGCAGATATATTTATTGGCTCAGGTGAGTTTCAAAATATTGCACAAATTTTAAAAGACCATAGAGAAGGTAAAACAGAGCAAAAGTTTTATCACTTGCCAACATTCTTACAGCAAAAAGAAACGCCAAGGTTAATCTCTGGACCCAAACACCGTGCGTACTTAAAAATATCAGAGGGGTGCAAAAAACGATGTGCGTTTTGCGCGATTCCAAAAATCAGAGGTAACTTACAATCACGTACAGTAGACGGTGTGATCAGTGAAGCTAAACTTTTGGTAGCGAGTGGCGTGAAAGAACTTATAGTCGTTTCTCATGACTTTACTGACTACGGTTGGGATATACGTCGTAAAGACCCAACAGCACCAGAAACAAATATTGAGCTACTTAAAAAACTATCGGAAGTGGATGGTGCTGAATGGATACGCATCATGTATATGTATCCAGATGGTATCACTCCTGAGCTTTTACAGCTAATGAAGGATCGACCAAACATTCTGCCGTATTTTGATATGCCACTTCAGCACATTAGTGACGGTATGCTAAAAGCCATGAACCGCAAAATGACCAAGGCAGAAATTGTTGAAAGATTAAACTGGATTCGTAAAGAGATGCCAGATGCCGTGATTAGAACGCAGTTTATTGTAGGGTTTCCGGGTGAGACAGAAGAGGATTTTCAAGAGCTAAAAGAATTTGTTAGGGATTTTAGCTTTGACCGCGTGGGTTGCTTTAAATATTCGCCAGAAGAGTCTACTGCTGGTGGCAGAATGCAAAACCAAATCGACGAAGAAACTAAGCAACGTAGACACGATGAGCTGATGGAGATCCAACAAGATATTAGCTATCAGATGCACAGAAGATTTGTGGGAAGAACAATCCAAGTTCTTGTCGAGGGTTACTCAGAAGAAACCGATCTACTTTTACAAGGTCGCATGTCTGGACAAGCGCCAGAAATTGATGGTGTGGTTTTGATCAACGAAGGTGAAGCGGAAGTAGGAGATCTTGTTTCAGTCTTGATCACAGACTCTCATGCGTATGATCTTGTGGGAACTATTGTAAAAAATTGACAAGCACAAAAATACTTAGTTTAATCTACCTAGTTTTCAACTTAGGTAGAACATTTATGACCACAGCTAGCACCCTCATCTTAATTAGCAGCGTACTTGCATACTTCTTGCTGGATATACTCGTACGCTAACCCATTTAGTTAAGCCAAGTATACACATACAAGAATATTCAATCTGTAAATTAATTCTTTAAAAAGTAGATTTCTCTAAAGTTACGACCGGCCTCATCTTGATCCATCCCGTAACCAATTACGTATCGATCTTCAATCGTTTTTCCGATGTAATCAGGTTTTAAACTAATCACACGTCTAGCTGGCTTATCAAGTAAAGTCAGCACACGTAATGTTTTAGGCTCAGCAGATAAGAGTCTGTTTTTAAGAAATGATAATGTTCTTGCAGTATCAATGATTTCTTCAATGATAATAACATTCTTACCAGAAACATCCGTAGAAATATCTTTAATAAATTTTATGTCAGCGCCTCTTCTACCGCCAGAGCGATTCGTTAATTGAACAAAATCGACCTCTTGTTGTAGCTTTAATTCACGCATAAAATCAGCGATAAAAAATATGCTTCCTTTAAGAGGGCATATCAATGTTACCGGCTCTCCAGAAAAATCTTCTTCTACTCTTCTGGCTAGCTTCTTTATAATTTCCTGGATTTCTTCTTCGTTAATATATGTGCTAAGTGTTTCGCGGTCTAACATGTTACACCCCTAATTCGGTGACACCAGCTTTTTCAGCCATGGTGATAAAGGATTTTGCTTCTTTATGATTTGGATCTCGAGCTAAAATTTGTTCCCACTGTTCGGTTGCCTCAATGATGCGGTTTGCATTGTAGTATATAATTCCAAGTTTTAATCTGGCGCCAATAGCTTGTGGATACTCGCTTATATATTTTTTTAACTCTTTAATGGCCTTGTCAGCATGATCAAGCTTCACTTGAGATTCCGCAATTTTGATAACGATATCTTCTTTTTTAGTACTTAAAGCTAAGGCTTTGTAATATTGATCGATAGCTTCTTTATAGTCAAAATACTGAAAGTATAAGCTCGCTAGCTCTAAATGTTTTTTAGCAATTTTATCTTGTACAAATGGATCCATTTTGGATTTCTTTTTTGATAAAAGATCTTGTGCCTCAACAAAGATAGTCTTTCCCTCATCATATCTACCGAGGTCATTTAAAATGATAGAAAGACCAATGCTTGCGTCGGTATAATTAGGATCAATTTCAAGGGCACGTTTAAAAGTTTTGATCGCTTTGTTAAACTTGCCTTGATCATAAAAAATGGTTGCTAGCATTTGATAAATTTCAGGCTCTCTTGCATTAGTCAAAAGTAGCTGTGTAAGCAGTGGCTCAGCAGTTGAGTATTTGCCAGCAATAAAGTTTTCTCTAGCTACGGCGATGAGCTCTTGATAGTCAGAGTAAGCCATATTTTTCCCCTTGCGTTTTAGCGTCCTCATACTCGTCAGATTTAGGATATTTTTTAGCCAATATATCGTAAAAACGTTTGGCGAAATCTCTATAATCTAACTTAACGGCACATAAAAAACCTTTGTACGCTGCCGTCAGAGCTTGGTCATAATTAGAGTATTTGTCGTAAATACCCTGATACCTTCCAAGTGCACTTAAATATTCTTTTTGTTTGTAATAGTAGTTACCAATATAAAGTTCTTTTTCGATCAACTTATCAATCGTATCTGCTTTTTTTTCTTTAGCATCAGCTGCGTGCTCACCAGAGGGAAACCTATCGAGGTATTCGTTAAACGTTTTTAATACTTCTGAAGCCGCCGATAAATCACGATCAACTGTTGTGGGTAACTGTTGATAGTAGCTCGAACCAATTCGGTAAATGATATATTCAATTTTAGGATGCTTTGGATAGTATTCTCTAAAAATTTGGTAAGCAGTAGCGGCCTCTACAAAGTACTCACGCTTGTACTGTATGTCTGCAATACGAAGTTGGGCTTCAACAGAGTACTTTGAGTAAGGAAACTTTGTTCGCACTTCGTTAAATCTGGTAACTGCCTCTTCGTATCTTTCAACATCAGCATACTTTTCAGCCATTTTGAAAGCTCCCTCGGGAGTTGAAGTGTCGATTTGGTCCATCGAAGAGCAGCCAAATAATAAGAGTGAAAATAATAGGATTCTTTTCATACGCGTAGTCTATGAATACCACATATTTAAGTCAAATTAAGGTATTAAAAGACAAATATTTTATCTTTTTCAATCCAGGCGCGTTGTTCTTGTTGGTTTTCAACCTGTACCCATGAATCTTTTTCGCTAAGAATTTCGATGGAGTCTCCTGGATTAAGAG
Source organism: Bdellovibrionales bacterium (assembly GCA_020434605.1). Taxonomy (GTDB): domain Bacteria; phylum Bdellovibrionota; class Bdellovibrionia; order Bdellovibrionales; family UBA840; genus JAGRAL01. The sequence continues at coordinate 798 of JAGRAL010000061.1, read as the reverse complement.
TAAAAAGATTAGGGCTTTCTGCAGAGGGACCTAGCTTTGTTATAGAGGGCTCTAGCGATAATCCGCGAGTGGCATTTTTATCTAAGGCCTGGCTTACGGTAAAACAAACAGATACTATTAAAAAAACACCATAAAATATGAGTCTAAGTGGGAGCGCCGGCGCTGGAGATTCCTCTTCATTTGCAAGTTTTTTTGACAAGAGGTATGAGTGTGCGCTTTTTAAGCAAAGAAACAAAAAAATCCACAATACCAAATAGGAATAAAGGCTCGGGCTTCTATATAAGTTATGAAATACGGTAGCAAATGTTGAGTAATCCGGAGCCTGTATTTTTCCTTTTTTCTTAAGGTATTCAAGTCCTTGCTGAGCAGAAGTAAAAAACGGGTGGTAGTACAATGCTTTGCGCCAGAAGGCATAGGCGAGCATATCATTACCCTTCTCTATTTGCACCAAAGCTAAGTTAGATAAAATATTAGGATCACTTGGAGCAAGTTCGAGTGCCTTTTGAAAGTTATTTTCGGCGCCATCCCAATCTTTTTGTGAGAACTGCAAAATTCCTTGGCTTAAAAGAGTCTCAGGATCTTGTGCATAAAGGCTAGAAGACAATAGAATCATTAGGGAAAACATGATAAATTGCATAAGATAATTATGATCTTTTCTGCTGGGTCTGTCCATGTCTTTTGTGGGGAGCTGGCTAACACATGGAGAAAATATGACATTAGTTGGACATAAAATTAAGTCTGTTGCGGAAATTGAAAATGCCATTCAAAGTTTGGTAACTCAAACAATGCAAATCAACA
>JAGRAL010000060.1 GCA_020434605.1 Bdellovibrionales bacterium | reverse complement strand
CAAGGGCACGGCAATCTTCTCTATCCCCAGGCAGCGGTGCATTTTCTGGCTCTGGCTGCGAGTAGTTGTTCCAAGTGCTTTGGTCAGCAACAGCTAATAGATTATTTTTAAAATCACTTAAGTTCCATACAGCCAGATAGTTTGCGCTTGGAATGCCGCCAAAGTTAAAAGTTAATTTAGTGGTACCTGCTGGTATTTTAATCCAGTACCTTGGATCATTGCCAAATTTACCAAATTGTATGATCGTTGTTGAAAATGGACGTTGAGTTCTAAACTTACCTAAAAGTGCTTGTGTCCAAGTTGAGGTGTGACAAACACTAAAGAGTGGCAAGTTTGTTTTTTTAGTAGTGTCATAAGTGATTTCAAAAGAATCAGGATGAGCATAGGTGCTTACTTCTATATATAGATATTTATCACTACTTGTACCATTCACACTGTCGTTTGCCGTTAGTGTAAACTTTGATAGCTGGGCGTTACTTAATTGAAAGCCTACAGATTGAGAATTAAGAAAAGACGGTTTTTTTAAACACGGACTAGGGTAAGTGGATATTCCTTCTGGAGTACCAATGTGGCAGGCCAATGGGTCAATAGGACTTGAGGGGCCACCTAGATCGCCAACCACCTCGCTGAAGCTAACGTCACTACAGTTTTGATATAAAGCTGCGATACCTACCGATGCTACAACAAGGCTCAATAGTTTTTTTCTCATACCTAGTTATCGGCCTAGTTTCTTCCCAACTTGAGACAAATCCGGCGGCTAAATTCTCTACAAGCTAGCATATATTACATGCTATAGTTCTTATATTCGTTTCTATGCCTATTGGCTCGTTTAATTATGGTCTGCCGTTTGCTTGTTATAGTCTTATGCTTAAGGTCTTTTTAGCTCTTTTATTTATCGGCAATAATGGTTTTTCTAATCCAGAGATAAGTTCTCCTGGAGCCTTATGTTCAGATATATTTAATCGAAATATTACGGACATGAATTTAAACATCATTGATCAGCTTCGTGATGAAAGTGTTGAAGCGCTTGCTACTTATCTAAAAGAAGTAGGTGCTTTTAAAGCCTTTAGCAAAGATGAACTTTATGTCTTGGCTAGGTTAATAAAAAAAGAAGAACATAAGGATAAGCCTACAGATATGATTCTAGATATAGTAACTGAGAATATTTCTAATACTCGTAGTCAGTTGCAAGTTATGGTTCGTGATAGAATAGAAAGAGAAGTGGAAGATCCATCAGAGATTGAAATGGCACTAGAAAAAATTCGTAAAGAAACTTTAACTGAGTCCCCAGCTCCGAATAAAGAAAATTATGTAAATATTGGCAATATTGGAGATGCAAAAATAGCTCATGGTATTTATAGATATATGGTTTTAAAGCCATGGGATGTAAGTCAATTTACCGAATTACACGCAAGCGTTGAGTCTAAAGGAATTGCAATAGCTAATAGTCAATTGGATAAAGGAATTTTAGCTATTGTGCATCCAGCGGATTTAATAAAACTTTCTAAAATGAGTTCGATCTTGATGGAAGTAAATCCTTTTTCAAAAGATCCTAGCGAATTTTAATAATTCATTTTGTAAAAGTATAAAAAACATCTTATATCATCTTTATGTTGCCCGTAGAGAATTTTAATTTTCCAGTTTGTCTAGCTCCAATGGTAGCTTTAAGTCATGTGGCACTTCGCCATCTGATTTATGAGTACCTACCAGAAAATGCTAATACTGTCTGGCCCACAGAAATGCTAAACTCTAGACGCTTACCTCAACAAAGTATAGGGGAGACGCCAGAAACTCTTAAACATACATTTGATCATAACTTGGTACCACAACTACTTGCTAATGAAGAAGTATACATAAAAGAAAGTGTCTTACGACTAGAAAGTTGGGGGGCTGTTGGTATAGATATCAATATGGGTTGCCCTGTAAAAAAAGCTTTAAATCATAACTATGGTGTAGCTCTTATGGGTGATATTAATTACGCCACTAAAATTGTAGATTGGACCGTAAAAGCGGCCAAAGTGCCAGTGTCGGTAAAAGTCCGTGCTGGGCTTGAAAATAACAAGTCTTATTTAAAAGATTTTTTACAATCTATTGAGGCAGCCGGTGCTTCTTGGATTACGCTTCACCCTCGTCTTGCAAGTGAAAAACGAAGAGGAGAAGCAGATTGGTCGTTAGTTTCAGAGGTAGTATCCTGGTTAAAAATCCCTGTGATTGCAAACGGTGATGTGCAAACAGCAGAGGATATAGATCAGTACTTTTCTGTAAGCGGAGCAAATGCTGTTATGATTGGTAGGGCTCTAAATGCCAAGCCATGGCTATTATGGCAGTGGGGACGAAGTAAAGGGTTTAAAGATCCGCTAGGTAAAGAAATATGCCCCGTGACTCCTTATGAGGAAGGTAGGGAGTACGGAATCAGTATGTATAGACTTTTAGACTTATTAGAGATGTATTTTGGCCCAGTGGAAGCAGTTAAAAAGTTTCGCTTTCACATTCGCATGAGTCATATGTGGCTTGATTTTGGCCACTCATTGATATCTATAGTAGGAAGAACACAAGATATTAACGTAATAAAAAAAGATTGGCTGGAGTTTTTTGAAAAACCGCAAAGAATGAGCCCTAAAACTCTTTTGCGGTTTTAATTACTTAACAATATATAGAGTCTTGTAAGCTAATTTGCTAGCTCTAACACCATCACTTAAAGTCTGAACACTACCATCTCTATTAATTACATCTACCTGACCTTTTCCATTGGCTCCGATAAGATGAAATATATCTCTTGCTCGTTGTGTTTCAACTCGAACACAACCGTGCGACGCTTTCTTTCCTAAATGTGTATTCGATGTAGTTCCGTGGGTTGCGTATAGGTAGTTTAGTGTAAAGAAAACGGCCCAAGGCATAGACGCATTATTGTAAGTAGTAGATCTGTGTTCTGATGAAAACATCTCAGGGCTAAAATGTCCTCTAGGAGTAATTCTGCCAGGAACTGCGGTAGAAACCTTCCAATAGTATAGTAAGCCTACATCAGGATCATAGGGCTTATCCATGTGAAACCTTTCCCAACCGATAGCTTCAATAGCATCTGGGCGAATATACACTCGCATGTGTTGACCCTCAGCGGTTCTTGCGTTGGGCACAGCCTCTTCATCATCAATATTTATTACAATAATCACGTCATATGACTGAAAGCGATCGTCTTTTAATGGGCTTGCTAGTTCTAGTGCCTCAGAGTAATCAGGATCTTCATAACCAGCTACAGTTTCAAAAACTCCAAATTTATACGTCTTCTCTTCGTCTCTGTTTTGATCTAAGTCGTAATCTGGTTGTTTCCAAGTGCGAGCGATAGCTATGTTAGGAAGTAGAAACGGTAGCGTAATTAAAAGTAGTAGTTTTATCATGTGGGCTGTATAGCTATGTTTTTAGTCATTTTAAAGGATTAAAGTGTTGCTAGAAAATTATACAATATTAGTAGAGAGCAATCTGTTGGCTTAAAAATAATAAATTTGATGTATTTAATTGATACAAATACATTTTCTTGGCCAACCTACGTGCATGAAAAGTCATATTAACCAGGTATTTGTATCAACTTGATACAGTGACTCAATAAAGGTCTTAAGTAGTGCATACGTTACAACCGATAAGAAAGCATGATGCACGTAAACCTGAAGACTATATTATCAGTACTACTTATCCTATTGTTTTCATTAGTAGGTTCAGCGCAAGAGCGCTTGCCTGGAGTATTTACTTACCAAGGCCGTGCCTTTCAATCTGATGGAACAACACCATTAACAGGTACCGCTACATTTAGTGTTCAAATTAGATCCGCAGATGGTAACTGTCTTATTTATGAAGAGACTCATTCGGGCGTTGATTTAACTTCAAGTGTAGGTTTCTTTGCTTTAAACGTAGGGGATGGCACAGCAAGTAGTGGTTTAGGGTTATCAGATGCGTTTTCAAATTTAGCAGCTAACAAAGCTACATTGTCTGGAACTTGCGGTGGAGTGTATTCACCATTAAATCAAGATTCTCGTGTATTAAGAGTAACAGTGGATGTAGGCGGTGGGCCGATCTCGTTAGATGATCAGTATATTTATACAGTTCCACAGGCTTTAGTTGCTGATACACTAAATGGGTTTAAGTACGATCAGTTTGTTCAAAGTTTAACGACAACACAAAGAGATGCGCTAACTGCCATGGTAAATGGCACAACAATTTATAACATCACAACAGGTCGTTTTGATAGATATAACGGTGCTACTTGGGGCGAAGCCTTTGGTGCTACAAACATCGGAGCTGGCGCGCAGATTTATTCATCTAAACTAGCCGGTAACGATTGGTTGCAACTAAGATCTATTGTTGGCGCTAGTGGAGTAACTGCTACGCAAAATGCAAGTGATATTACTTTAAGTATTGACTCTACATATACGCAAAGAAGGGTAACAGGGACTTGCTCTGCTGGTAACTTTATTACTGGAGTAAACTCTGATGGTACAGTAACTTGTGCGGCAGATGCATCGGGCACTGGAACTGTAACAAGTGTTACTGCAGGGGATACAACTGTTACAATCGGCGGAACGGCTGCGGATCCAACAGTTGCTGTGAGTGAAGCTAATTTAGATTTAGATGCGATTGGCGGAATATTAGGTTATGACCAATTAGCAAATTGTGGAGCTGATCAAATCTTACAACAAAATGGTTCGGGTACTGGGTGGACATGTGTCGCTCAAGTAGTAGATACAGATACAACATATAGTGCGGGTAGTGGATTAGATTTAACAGGAACTACGTTTAGTATTCCAGCAGATGGTGTTGTGAATACAATGATTGCAGACGGTGCGATTGATAGTCTAGCTCAACTAGCTGCAATGGGTTGTACTGGTAATCAGGTGCTACAACGTAATGCGGGTAACACAG
>JAGRAL010000059.1 GCA_020434605.1 Bdellovibrionales bacterium | reverse complement strand
AGTTTACCACTAATAAATTTCATAATAATTTGATACCTAAAGGATTCAGAATCGTTCAAAACAATTACTCCGTTAATCATTTTTAATCTCCCAATAATTTAATTGAGAGAAAGCATATTCATGTTTATTACCCTAGACACTATTAAAGTAAAATAAAGGGTAGACAGAATGGCTTGCTAATATCATTAGGGTGCATATAATGTTATTTTTCAGTAATCTTGTCACCTTTAAATTTCAGTGAATCTGTCACTTTCGACCTAGGTAGGAGCTCGTTTTTGGGCCTATTTATACATCCACCAATTGGGAAGGCTCTTAAAAACTTAGATTTGATGCTGACGACATCAATTTATATACCTAAGTCCAATAGCTCACAAACATAAAACCATATTACAATCAGCAATGTCTAAAGGAGCGATTGTGAAAATATGTTTACTTCTAATAACGTTTGGATTTTTATCAACGTCATATGCAAAAGATAATTTAAATACTAAATAAGCTAGTATATCAGATTGTGCGGCTGCTATTAAATCGGACTTTACTTTATTAAGGTACAGTGAAAAATCAAAATCTTCTAGAACTTCAAAAATAGATCCCGAAATTCGACCTGACAAAATAAATGTTGGTTACAATGATAGTATCTCTTGGGTAGACTCAAATGGAGAATTACACGTCAGCACATCGACGGGGGATTACACTTTCAATAACAATTCTTGCAATGCTATCACAGATAAAAGTTCAAAAAAAACCATTAAAGATATTACAGTCAAACTCGTAGAGTACATGAAAGATCAATATAGCGATAGAAGAAAGTGGTCAACTGCATTTACAACCTGTAAAAGTGCTGGGCTAATAGAAGATGAAAGTTTTTGTGAAGACTGTAAAAGTGAAAGTATCTGCTATGATTGTGTTAGAAGCAACCAATCAAAAGCTAATCAATAACCATGCTCAGCATTTAATTTAGTCAAACGCTTTTACTCTTTAAGAGAATTTCAAAAAGCACTGGTCACTTGGTCGGTGCTTTTGTTTTTAAGCCACCTTCTTGGTAGCTTTTTTAATTTTTAATGGCTTCCCAGTTAGTATGGCTCAAGCAAATTCATCTAAACTTAGGTCGAAAGATAAATCTTTATATTTGAAATACCTCAAGATTGTGTACGACGGATCCGATTGAACAACGAGAGGTATTTGTATGAGTAAATTTATTTTCATGATGATTTTTTTAAGTCCTTTAATTTCATTCTCATCAAGCGAAGCTAATGATCGCTATCTTTCTAGTGCCTTTAGTAATGTGGAGATTGATAGTAGAGGTCTGATAAAAACTAGACCTAAGGAATGGAATATAAGAGAGAATTTTAGCCAGGAAGAACGTGTACTCATTAGACGCCTTAAAAAAAATGGAGATACAGATTTTAGATATTATCAGACAGCTCAAGTATTAGATAAAACTGGTAAGCCAAAAGCACTTTTTGAATTGGAAGGTAGTTTTGATCCTGGGTTTCTGCAGCAGCACACACTTTTGTCGGGGGCAGGTACTCGAAGTTTAAGATATTTCGACTATGATACTAAAAATATGGCAATTTGTTCAAGAAATAGCGAAAACAATTTTTTATTTATCTCCAATAAGCATCAGTGTAACTACTTTACTAAAGATCTTTGTAGACAACTTTCAAAGCATGACTTGTTTGGCAAATCTAATGAATTACAAAACTGTGCAAACAATCTTAATAAGATACAAAACGCTCTGACAACACCAAATGAAAATGATCGTAATCAGTTAAATGCTGCGATTGCTGAGGCTGGGAAAAAATATACAACTACACTTAATCAGGAAGTAGAAAAAGAAAAAGAATATGAATTAAATGGTACAATGAATATGTTAAAAACATTTCATGAGGCATTAAGTTACTGTGAGTCCATACATGATTTTTATAAGGCAGAACAATCTCAAAATGCATTGCCATCTTCTGGAAATAAAAATACGACAAGGCGAGGGACAGCGGCACAATAAATGTTACTGCTTCATTTGCAACCGTTCCTCATTAGGAGTCAGCTTATCCAGAATCCGAAATGATGATGAAGGTCGTCGCCAAACTAAGAATGACTAGCTAACAATACAAGTCTCTTCGTGATAGATAGGTAGATACTCCCTATTAGCTTTTTAGAAACCCCTCGTTATTAATCCAATAGAAGTTCAACAAAGCACTGATCAAAAATCGGTGCTTTGTTTTTTAAGTCACACGTTTAATCTTCTTTTTAATTCTTAAGGGCTTACCGCTAACCCTATGTATTCTAACTGCATTCGCTGCTAAATCAATAGCACGCCAATTCCTAGTTAAACTAATAGGCGTATCATTTAGCGCAAACTCATCCATTGCTTTTATTAACTCCATATCTTCTTCCATATTTAAAGACTGAAATCTTTCCCTTCGTTTCTCAGGATCGTATGAAATGGGCATATCTTGAATTCTAGTAGCAGACACTTCGTTTTCCATTACAAACACTTTAACTGAACCATCAAGCCTAGTTCTAATCACCGCAAAGAAGCCGCTAAGATTTGTTCCATCCATACCGAGTACATACCTATTACCACCAAAAGAAATAGTTTGGTCTGATCCAATGTTTCTAGTTTCTTCAATACAGAGAACATTACTTAAATCGATATACGGATCTAACGGAGTATACGCTGTATCAGCTAGGGCAGGGGGAACGATCTTTTCTTTATTCCAATAGTCTTTTAGAAATGTATCTTTAAGATAGGTATTGGCATCACTCATGGAAGTAATACCGTGATGTCTTAGTTCTGGAATCAATCGATCTTGAATAGTTCTAAAAGACCTTTCAATTCTGCCCTTGGCTTCAGGGGAATTAGCATAGATCAATTGAATCCCCAGTTTTTCGCAGGCCCGTTGAAACTGAGAAAATTCAGTTCGCTTTTGACCACCGGACCATCCTGCCTTATCAGTATAGATTGCCTTAGGAACTCCTTTTAGCCTAATGACTTCACGAAGTACTTTCATACAGCCTAAAGTAGTCTCGGCATCAAAGAACTCAGCGAAGGGGATTTCTGAAGTTGCATCATCAATACAAGATATAAGGCACCATTCGTCTTTACCATTGAACTTATGAGGTGAGCCATCCATTTGTAAGAGCAAACCTTCCTGAGGCATTCTAGGGCGGTATACGTGCTTTTTACGGCATCGTTTGTGTCTGTGCTTAATCATATTCATTTCACTCAGCCAGCGCCAAACAGTAATGTAAGGAATATTTAAACCATGTTTAGCGTTTAATAAATCAACAAAGTGTGCTGTATTAAAATCAAAGTACTCTTTCTTTTTTAACTCAATAACCATTCGTCTTTGTTTTTCAGACCAAGACTTACTAGCTAGATTGCCAAAATTACCATGTTTGATTCCTATTGGTCCTTTGTCTTTAATCTTTTTCACATAACGAGAGACAGTTCTAAGACTAACACTTAACAATTTAGCAGCCTCATCTAAATAAATATGACCCGATAAGTACTTTGTAATGATCTGTAGTTTATAATTCTCACGACTAGACATAATTAAAGCTCCATCTTTAATCACAATTCCTCCCTAAATTTAAAGAAGAATCATTGTCCTTATTTTCTTAGATGACAAATTGATTAAAAAATAAGAGTTGGACAGTTTGTATGAAAATTATCACTAACTGCATTACTAACTGTTAATTTCCCATGATCCTGTCACCTTTAAATTTCAGTGAATTTGTCACTTTAGACCTGGGTATGGCATACCTATCATTTTGCTACCCTTAATCAAGATGCCTATGCGTTTATATGCCATTTATTGCTTTTAAGGATTCCATTGTTGATTGCCTCGAACCTTATTACGAAATATAGAATATTTAAAAATAATACTTGAGTCTGTAGTACACTACAGGCTGTATATTGGAGAAAATATGGGAAAGGCTAAGAGCACTATGTCAATTGGCGCACTTTCAAAAGAATCTGGGGTTGGCATCGAAACCATTCGATACTACGAGCGCATCGGGCTCTTAACGCCCGTGGGACGCAAGATTTCAGGCTATAGGGTTTTTAATAACGACTCCTTTAAAACTCTCCGCTTCCTAAAACATGCTCAAGAGTTAGGATTTTCTCTTGCCGAGATCAAAGACCTTTTAAAATTACGAGCAAATAAAGAGTCCCGCTGTGAAGATGTGCAGGCCAGAGCCTCAAAGCATCTTCAAGACGTAGAAGGAAAGATAAAAAACCTAGAGAGCATTCAAGCGGTGCTTTCAAAATTGATTCGAAAATGTCGATCTAAGAAAACAAGTGATAGTTGCCCAATTTTAGATTGTTTTGAAGTGAAGGGGTAAGATTATGAAGGCAAATAAAATTGAAAATAAATCGGGCTGGCTGGTGGGTGGCGGAGTACTCGCTTCCATTATTGCTTCTCTTTGCTGTGTGGGGCCTCTTATTCTCACAGTTCTCGGAGTATCTGGCGCAGCAGTGCTTTCAAAGTTTGAGACATTGCGTGTTCCGATGATTTTATTGGCATTTGTTTTTTTCGGGCTAGCTGGTTTCGTGCTCTATAGAAAAAGAAACAGTTGTGAACCTGGTTCTATTTGCGCCGATCCAAAAAAATTCAGAGAAATGGTCATTTTTTATTGGATTGGACTTATAATCGCTCTCCTTGGGATTACATCGTCCCAATGGGTAGCTTGGTTATTTTAATACTCATAGTTAGAAGGAAAACATAAATGAGAAAAATAATATTTGCAGCGCTTGTATTAAGCAACTTTGGAGTTTTCAGCTCAGCATGGGCCGAGAAAGCTTGCTTTGAAGTTCAGGAAATGACTTGTGCTACCTGTTCACTTACGATCAAGGCGGCAGTCAAGAAGCTAAAGGGCATTAGCGAAGTAAAAGTGTCTTTTGAAGAAAAAAACGCTATGGTTGATTTTGATTCACAGAAAATCAATGTCACAGAAATAAAAAAAGCAATTGATGGTGTCGGATACAAAGCGACTCCACAAGAGTGCAAGAAAAGCAAAGAATGAGAGGTATATTATGGACTTAAAAAAAATCGATCCAGCCTTAGAGCTCATGAAAGAATTTGGCAAAGTCACAAATGGAATGCCTGCACTTATCGAGCAGATGAGACAAAAAGCAATTTTTTCTGATGGTGAAGTACCACAGAAATTTAAAGTTCTAACAGCAATGATATGGGCGATCTCCTCTCGTTGTGAGCCTTGTTTTAAATACTACGTCCATCAAGCAATTAAAGTTGGAGCCACCGAAGCTGAACTAGGAGAATTTCTGGCTATTGCTTCGACCATGGGTGGCTGTGTTGGAGAAATGTGGGCTTTGAAAGCTTACAAGGCTTTTAAGGATATGGGAGAGCCGTCCGATTCTGAAAGCCCTACACACTGCTGCACCTGATGCCAAAATGAAGATAGATTTACGAAACCTTTTTAATAAGCCAATGTAAGATCGCAAAGCACCGATCAAGTGACCTGTGCTTTCGTTTTTAAGCCACCTTCTTGGTGGCTTTTTTAATTTTTAATGGCTTTCCAGTTACCTGATGATCCCTAATCGCATTACTGGCTTTGCAAATAGTCCTCCATACTTTAGCTAGATCAATGGGTTCAGTGTTTTCACTAAAATTATCTAAAGCAGCTATTAAATCTTTATCTTCTTCAAAATCTAAATTCTCAAATCGCTTTCTTCGTAGTGCGGGTAGCAGATTAAGTGGTAAGTCTTCAATTGCCGTGAGCTTTACTTCATTTTCCATCACAAATAGTTTCACTGATCCATCAAGTAGAGTTCTAATTACAGCCGTGTACCTAGCAAGATTTGTTGAATCCAATTCAACGAGATAGCGCT
>JAGRAL010000058.1 GCA_020434605.1 Bdellovibrionales bacterium | reverse complement strand
TTCACTGAAATTTAAAGGTGACAGGGTCACGGAAAAATAACATGACTTTAATTTAGTGTGATATCTTTACATGAAACTGTCACTGTCTAATATTTATTTAGAACTGTCATCTAAGAAAATAAGGATAAGAGCTAGCGTGATCCGCTCCCTACTCTCTTCTCGACATTTTTTGTATCGCTTACATTAAACTCACGCAAACAGGTTAACTGCTCTGCGTGCTCAAATAAACAACACTTTGAAATTTTTGAGGCATAAAGTCTATTAGCCTTCAAAATATTAGTTTTGGCATTCTCATCTTCTAATGTACTATTAACGCTTACTTCATTTCCTAAGATGTCTAATTGATGGGTCACAGTGCCCTTCATGTAAACTGTAGAAATAATATTTTGAATTGAGCCGTCGTCTCTAAGAAAAATATTAGAGGTATATTGATTATTCACTGGATCGTTAAATGTTATATCAGCTGAGTATCCCCTGCAAGATGCACTGATGACTTTAATATTTTTATCTTGTGTAAGAGTAGGCGGTGGAAGTTTTTTGATGACACCATCTAAAGAAGTGACGGGACCACTTCTAAAAGGATGCTTGTCACTTCCATCACAGCTATGTATTAAAAACGCTCCTTTTTTTTCATCAATAGAAACTCGGCAACTGTATTTTTTTGAGATGCGATCTTTTATATACGAGAAGGAAATTTCTCGATATTTTTCGTGAGGATACATAATGCCCATAGGGTTATAAGCTGCAAAAGATTTTGAGTAATCAGTAATAATAAGGTCATCTCCCCAAACAGATAAGGAAAGAGATTGTTTGATCTTATCATACGATATTTTGTCCTTAGCAAACTGCTTAGTCACATCTGCATGTGCGGAGTTTATAAAAAGAAGAACGAAAGACATAAAAGCACATAGTGTGTTCATATTATAAGTTATACCATAGCTCTAGTCCTTCGTATATTCTTGCATTTCAATCAAGAATATAGTCCAGCCAAAATAGATCAAATCTCAAATTCGCTTCGCAAGCATGTGGGCTAAAAACTTAAAATGGCCTACCTTTTTATCCAAATCTTATCACAGATTCTGGACCTATTTTACCCGACTAGGTCATCGATCTACTCTCTAAATAACATTCGACTAGCAGTGAGTCTGCAAACCAAAAAGCAGCCGAAGCTGAAATGAAACGCCAAAAGGCTTACATTGAAATCATGAAGGCTAAAAAAGAAGCTTGGGAAACTAAGTTACAGTAATTTTTAGAATCTAACTAAGTGCTGATTGCAAAGTCAGTACTTAATTTAAAAAGATGTGTTATTTGGATCTATTTTTAGCAGCCCTCAAAAGATTTACGCGCTGTGACCCGAAAAAGGAACCGGGTACCTGAAGTCACATTTTAGTCTAGTTTGTCTTGAGATTTTAAGAAACTAAAGAATATAATAAGGAATGACTAAATTCTTATTATTCATATCTATTGGGGTTATCGTATATTTGCTTTTGCAACCTAGCCAAAATGTCCCACTAGACTCTGCTGAAACAGCAAAAGCAATTAAAGGACCTATTGTTTCAGATCCACCAAAAATTGTTGAAAATATAGAAGAAGCTGCTGAACCTACTATTGCAGAAGAAATTAAAAACCTGCCCGTAGAAGAACCAGAACAACTAGAGCCAATGCCTAAGGCCAAGTCTGGGCTTTCAAGTTTAAAGTTAATAGGAACTATTTACGGTACGGATAATCCCTCGGCTATGCTTGCAGATGGTAATAACAAGACCTTTATTGTTAGACTTAGACAAAAGGTACTTAAATCAGACTACGTAGTTACTAAAATTGATAAAGACCGCATACATCTATTTAAAGGCGGGAAAACCTACGTATTGGTTATGAATAAAGCCAGGTAAGCCCCTATAATGCTTATATTTTATTTAAAGCCTAGGCTTTAGTTATCGCTTTGATACACCGATAAAATTACGTATGAAAATTTGGGTACTTACAGCTGTATTTTTATATTCTATTGGCTCTCAGGCCTACAGTTTTAAATCCAATACTCCATGTATTTTATGTAACACAGTCATTCGCTGTGGCGACGGTGTTGATGATGTTATCCGCCCACCTAATTCTAGTAAAATGATTACAGTTGCGCAGTATTGCGCGAGACAATCAAATGATAGGGATTCAAAATACCTTGCAATTCGTAGTGTATTTAATAACAAAACTAGATTTAGCTATGAGGAATACCAAAAGAAGGCTGCCCTTCTTGCTGAAAAGAAAATTGCAGTAGAAGCGAAGCCGTTGATTCACTCTACAAACTTAGTAAACACAACAAATACGAATGATCTACAAAACTATACAGATTACGTTTTAGAAGTTTTAGACCCTAAAAATGATAAAAATCTTGAAGTGCAAAAAGATGGGAAGTTAGTTACAAAGCTGGATGCACAGCCACAAGCTTTAAAAAAAGATTATAAAGAGCGTAATACTCGTATCCCATCAAGTGAGAGAGAGTTAAGAGGTAACAATGCGTGGATAACCCCAGAGCAACCGGGTGTAATTAATCCCCTTGATGATTCTTCTAAAAAGAAAAATACAAGAAGAGCTATAACGCCGACACCTACCCCGTATGAGACTACAAGAATTATTATCGAGGATTCGTTTA
>JAGRAL010000057.1 GCA_020434605.1 Bdellovibrionales bacterium | reverse complement strand
AAAAATGCTGCCCCCAAAACTGTAGTTTCTACTTGTTTTGGTCTTATGACTTTTCTCCCCAAGAAATCTGACTGAATTTGCATTAGTAAATCATTACCAGAAGCCCCACCATCAACCTTTAAAGTCGTCATTTTTTTCTTTAAATCTTTCTCCATGGCTTTTAAGAGATCAACATTTTGTAGTGCCATTCCCTCTAAGCAGGCCCTTGCAATATGCTCCCGCTTAGAACCACGGCTCAGACCAGAAATCATGGCGCGCGCTTCGGGATCCCAATATGGAGCCCCTAAACCAGTAAAACTAGGAACAAATTCCACACCATCTGTATGATCTACTTTTCTTGCCATGTCTTCGACTTGGGAACTTTTTTCAATAAAGCCCATATTATCACGTAACCATTGCACAGCTGCCCCACAGATAAAGGCACTCCCCTCAAGGGCGTAAGTTACTTTTTTCTGATCCTTCAATTGCCAAGCAATAGTAGTCAACATTCCATGTTTTGACATGACCGGTTTATCACCCGTATTCATTAGTAAAAATGAACCTGTCCCATAAGTGCATTTGGCTTCACCCTTTGTAAAACAGGCTTGGCCAAATAACGCTGATTGCTGATCACCAGCGATCCCTGAAATGGGAATTCCATCAGGTAAAAAATGTAAGCCTTTAGTGAGTCCAAATACACCGCTAGATGGCAGCACTTGCGGTAATAGAGCCTTGGGGACAGAGAAAAATTTTAACAAGTCAGCATCCCACTTATTTGAAAAAATATTATAGAGTGAGGTTCTAGAAGCATTTGTAACATCAGTCGCGTGTACTTCTCCACCCGTTAGTTTCCAAAGTAAAAAGCTATCCATTGTGCCCGCAGCAAGCTCAGATTTTTTAGCCTTAGCTAATGCGCCTTTTACATTTTTAAGTATCCAAGATATTTTTGTCGCAGAAAAGTAAGGATCTAAAACTAAACCAGTTTTTTTTCTAATCCACTGTTCTCTTTTTTTATGTTTCAAACAAAATGCAGCTGTCCTTCTACACTGCCAAACAATAGCGTTATAGATAGGGTCAGACGTTTTTCTATCCCATATTGCTACCGTCTCTCTTTGATTTGTGATCCCTATACATGAAATACTATTTTTTACTTCATGCCCATTTTTATGAGCTTGTGCGATCGCTTGTTCAACACTTAGTTCTACTGTCTTCCAGATAGCAACGGGATCGTGTTCGACCCAGCCAGGCTGTGGGTAAATCTGAGGAAACTCCTGTGAGTGCGATGCAATAATATCACCATTATTGTTTAAAATAGCTGCTCGAGTGCTAGTAGTGCCTTGATCAATAGCCAACACATAGTTTTTCATGGTATCTCCCTTACAAAAAAGATTAGATTGCTTTACAGCCTTAGCCAATGAAAAAATGCAAGTAATACACCCAGATACTAATTTCATACCTTATAAAAGCTGATTACTTATCTCAAAATATGAATATACTTTCAGAGTGATTAACTTTTTTGAAAAACCTAAAGAAAAGATATTCCAATTAGCACAATTGCCTAATGAAACTTTACTTTATCGCGTTCTTCCGCGTCTCTTATTAGAAATCATTCGTAAATATTTAAGGGTTGATGTCGAGGGAGCTGAACATATACCCAAAACTGGAGCCGCACTGATTATTCCTAACCACTCTGGTTTTTCAGGTTTTGATGCGGTTGTACTAGGCCACGAAATTCACCGCAACACGAATCGTGTACCAAAAGTTCTAACTCATGCGTTATGGTTTATCACTAAAGCTACCGCAGTTCCTGCACAAAAAATGGGGTTTGTAGAGGCTACTACAAAAAATGGAAAAAAATTTTTAGACAAAGATGAACTAGTTGTACTCTTTCCTGAGGGAGAACATGGCAATTTTAAATCCTCTACAGAAAGATATACTCTGCAAGAGTTTAAACGAGGATTTGTCCGCCTCGCATTAGAAAAGCAAGCCACTATTGTCCCCGTAATTGTGCTGGGAGCAGAAGAAACTCATATCAATTTAAAAAAACTTAAGTTTACAAAGTTTCTTCGAGGAATTGTATTGCCGATGCCTTTAAATATTATACCTTTACCGGCAAAGTGGAAAATTAAATTCTTGCCACCTATTCAACTGCCATACAAGCCAAGTGCAGCCAATAGAAGTGACCTAGTACATGAAATCGCACAGGAGATTCGAGAAAAAATGCAGTTAAGTATTCATGAAGAACTAAGAAAACGTGAATATGTTTATGTTAAGGGCGTTTATTGATCTTCTGAGGGTGGACCTAAATCATCTGCTTTGTCTGATCCCAAAGTATCTAGCATCACTCTCCAAGCTTTAATTAAAAACCCCTCATTACCTGATTCGCGAGACACCATAGCCGTTGTGATAATCAATGCAACTACAACAGCCACTGAAACCAATAAGATATATTCAACTGCAACTTGTCCTCGTTGTTTCATTTGACCTCTGTAGAAAGTATATCTAGACTTAAAACATGAGACCAGAGGTTTTTTTAAAAATACTTGAACAAAAACGTCATTACGTAGGTATTTTCCTATTTGTTACTTTCTTAGTAGTACTTGGACTCTATATTTTCTTGCAAACTCCACCTAACTTATCTCCTGTTACAGGAAAACTAGTGGTTGAAGACATAAAACCTGAGTTACCAGATTTTACATATCAAAATGAAAAAAAAGAAAACAAGCAAATCCACAGCTTAAAAGGAAAAGTATTACTAATTTCATTTTGGGCTTCTTGGTGTGCTCCATGCCAAGTTGAACTACCTATGTTTCAAACTCTATCTGAAAAGTATGATGATGACGATTTTCGAATCATCCCACTTAATTTAGATGACGAACGAGAAGACGCCTTAAGTTTTAAGAAAACCTTTTGGAAGAAGCACAATATTGAATTTCCAACTTTTTTTGATCCAGATAAAAAAGCTGCTATATTGCTAGATGTTCAAGGCCTACCAACCAACTTCTTAGTGGATAAAAATATGAACGTAGTGTTTCAAAGTACTGGTTTACAGGATTGGAACTCTCCGGAAGTACAAAATCTAATTGATGAGCTAGTTCGCTAGTAACTTAAAGCTTCATCCGTTTACCATTTTTATATACTTGTTCTACAGGTGACCATCCAACTTGATAGAATAAATCTTGATAATTCTCTACGACCACAAAATTAGCATGCTTACCAACTTCTAGTGATCCAACCTTGCTCTCTAGCCCTAGAGCGCAGGCTGCATTATATGTATATGCAGCAATTACCTCGTGTAATAGCATTTTCATCTCAACTCTAGCTAAAACTCCTACATACGAAACATCTCTTGTAGGGGACGTTCCTGGGTTATAATCCGTAGCCAATGCAACACGAACCCCAGCATTTAATAATTTACGAGCTTTAGGATATGGTATTTGTAAGTACTGATCTGACGTTGGAAGCAGTACAGCTGTGACTGTAGATACTGCCAAACTTTGTATGTCATCATCTGTAATATGGATCACATGATCACAAGACAATGCTCCAAGCTCTGCTGCCAAAACAGAAGCCCCAGTTCTTGACATTTGATCGGCATGCACCACGATTTGAAACCCTAGAGCATTAGCTGCTTTAAAATACATTTTAGCTTGTTCTATAGAAAAGTATCCGCCCTCAACAAAAATATCTACTCGCTTTGCATAGTTTTTTATTTTAGGTAAGTCGGCAATAATAGTCTTTATATATTCATCTGCATTCTTGTGCTCTTTAGGAACTGCATGCGGCCCAAGATATGTCGTTATAATATCGGGACCTTTTAAACTTTTTGCCGTTTTTAAAATTTTAACCTCATTTTTAAAATCAAGGCCATAGCCACTTTTAATCTCAAGCGTTGTGACTCCTTGTCGAAGAAAATCTTTAGCAGAGTTTTGCGCTAGTCGCTTTAATGAGGCCTCTGTTGCTTTTCTAGTTTCTTCGACGGTATATTTAATCCCACCACCACGCTTAGCAATTTCTTGATACGAAACCCCTTGTTGCCTAAGTTCAAATTCAGTCGATCTGTTTCCTGCAAATACAGTATGTGTATGGCACTCAACAAAAGAAGGTAGGATAGTTTTTTGTTTTAAAGAGATTGTTTTACATTTCTTAAATCTATTTGGAAGCTCATCAAAAGAACCAATCCAAACTATTTTGCCATTATTTTCTACGATACAACCATTCTCTATAATATCCAAATCAGCAGAGCTTATGTTTTTTCCAAGCTTCTTTGCAACCCCTGATAAACTTACAATTTCTTTAATATTTTTAAATACTATCATTTATATCCACAGCGAGTTACAACCACGCTCTTTGGCAACTTTTGCCGCATCATCGTAGCCCGCATCAATATGTCTAAAAAGACCCATACCTGGATCAGCTGTTAATACTCTTTGCAAACGTTCCGCAGCTTCTTTAGTGCCATCAGCAACAATTACCTGACCTGCATGCAGACTATATCCCATGCCGACTCCGCCACCGTGATGAAAGCTCACCCAAGTTGCTCCGCATGCTGTATTTACTAATGCGTTTAATATTGGCCAGTCCGCCACTGCATCTGAGCCGTCTTTCATGCCTTCAGTTTCTCGGTTTGGTGAAGCTACACTTCCACAGTCTAAATGATCACGCCCAATCACTATAGGTGCTTTTACTTTTCCACTTGCCACTAATTCATTAAAAACAAGTCCGGCTTTAGCTCGTTCACCATATTCTAACCAACAAATTCTTGCAGGTAATCCTTGATAGGCTATTCTCTCTCTCGCCATGTCTATCCAGCGATGAAGTTCTTTTTTATCTGGAAATAGTTTTTTAATAGCATCGTCAGTTACCTTTATATCATTTGGATCCCCAGATAGGGCTACCCATCTAAATGGCCCACTTCCTTTACAAAAGAGTGGGCGAATATATTCCGGAACAAATCCTGGAATATCAAATGCATTCTCAACCCCCGCGTCTTTTGCCATTGCACGAATATTATTTCCGTAATCAAATGTAATTGCTCCGCGCTTTTTCATCTCAAGCATACCTTGCACATGCTTTGCCATAGATTTTTTGGATTTTTGTACATATAGTGTAGGATTTTTCTCTCGCATTTCATTAGCATCTTTTAGGCTATAACCATCAGGTATGTAACCAACTAAAGGGTCATGGGCCGATGTCTGATCCGTTAAAATATCTGGAGTAAAATTTTTTGCTAAGAGTTGATGAATCACTTCAGCCATATTCCCACAAATAGCTACAGACTTTGCTATTTTATTCTTTTTATATTTTTCTATTTTGTGTAAAGCCTCATCCAAATCTGTAGCGACTTCATCTATGTATTTTGTTTCAAGTCTCTTTTTAATTCTAGAGGGGTCTACTTCAACAGCTAATACACAGGCAC
>JAGRAL010000056.1:1303-1663 GCA_020434605.1 Bdellovibrionales bacterium | reverse complement strand
TGAGCTTAAATCATTTTAAAGCAATCGATCTTATCTAGATCCCCGCACCACTGAAAACACCACAGCATTCTTCGACTCCTCACCTAGGTCCAACCCATAAAAAATGTGATAAGAAGCGGTAATCGGACTCTGGTCAGTGATTTCACGTATTTAGAAAATTTGGCGATAGAGCCTTCGGCTCGGGCTCCACTCCAAATGATAAATCATTTGTCGTTTGCCATGCTCAGCTTCAAAAAATGCCACCGGCATTTTTATGCCGCGGGCACAAGGGGCTTGAACCTGCTGAGTGAAAGCCAAGATCATCCAATTAAAAAACCGCCAGAAGGCGGCTTTTAAATTGGGGCGATCGACGGGGCTTGA
>JAGRAL010000056.1:0-1291 GCA_020434605.1 Bdellovibrionales bacterium | reverse complement strand
GAACCCGCGACAACCGGAATCACAATCCGGGGCTCTACCAACTGAGCTACGACCGCCATAGGAAGCCATAATATATGTCTTATATGGGATTTAATGGCAAGAATTTTGGTTTTTTGCCATTAAAATAAGCTATTAATTGGTTTTATGAACTAAAGAGTAGCCTTTACCGTGGGCTGATCTGATCTCGATACTTGGGATCTTTTTTCTTAGCTTACTGATATGGGTATCAATGGTACGTGGGAATACGTTAACACTCCCTCCCCATACCGTATCTAAGATCTCATCTCTACTTAATACTTCTGAGTTCTTTTCAAGTAGAAGTAGTAAAAGTTTAAACTCGGTTGTAGTTAGGTCTACATCCTCCCAATCCCCTGCCTCTACTTCAATACGGACGCGTTGATTGTTTTTATTTAATTCTAGCTTAGGGTAAGCAAGGACTTCTAAACTACCTTTTAAGTTTTCAAGCTTGTTGATTTTAGCATCCACTCGGGCTTTTAGTTCCATAAAGTGAAATGGTTTAACGATATAGTCGTCAGCACCTACAGTGAAGCCTACTACTTTGTCTTCGACTTCAGACTTAGCAGTTAAAATAATTATAGGAGTATTGAAACCTTTACTGGATTGCAAGCTTTGGCAATATTCAAAACCATTTCCGTCAGGCAACTCAACATCTAAGAGTATCAAATCGGGTTTGTGAGCAGCTATATGGCGACTACCTTCCTCTAGAGTCTTTGCCCAGTCTAAATGATAAGAGCTGCCTAAGGCTTTAAGCACTAATTGATACACTTCTAAAGTATCCTCTATAAGTAAAATCTGTCGCATGGTATTACCTCTGATACGTATAGTACCTATTAGAGAGCTTTTTTAAAATAAGTCAATGCTATTGTGGTTTGTATGGTGTATAAAGAAATACTATTGAACACAGAGGGAATCATGCAAATCACACTCGAGGGCCTTGTCGATACTAAGGTGGATGCAGATATTTTAAAAATGGCACCTGATTTTATCAGAAGCCGCCAACAAGATTTACAACTTTTAAAATCTGCCTACGAACATAAAGACTATGAAACCATCGCAAAAGTTTGTCATAAACTAAAAGGATTTTCTACGCCCTTTGGGTTTACAGATTTAGAAACTCTGGCTATCCATCTAGGTGAAGCAGCTAAATCAAAAGACATCAAGGCCTTAGATCCTCACTACGCGCAGATGGAATCTTACATTACCAAAAAAACACAACAGCTCCTACAGCTACAGTTCTAAGTTTAAATCCTAAAATGAAAAAATGGTGCAA
>JAGRAL010000055.1 GCA_020434605.1 Bdellovibrionales bacterium | reverse complement strand
TGGAACCGCTCCGGGACTGATGCTTTAAAGTTCAATGTTACAATACCTGCTGGACAAATTAAAGTGATAGCCGGAACTGGAGAGGCTGCCTCTGGTGCTGATGGATTGGGTATACAAACTTCAGTGTATAACCCAAGAGGCCTTGCCTACGATTCGTCGACGCAAACGCTATATATTAGTGAGTGGAGTGCTCACAGAGTTAAAGCACTAAGTAGTTCAGGTGTAATTACCACTTTTATGGGTGCAGGATCAAGTGAAGTAAACGGTGGTGTGGCATACTCTCAGAGGTGCAACAACCCAGCGGGTCTTTATATATATAGTGGCTACTTGTATGTAGCATGCTATGGTACTCACCGGGTAAAACAAGTCGACTTAAGTGATACAACTACAAATACAGTTGTAGGAACTGGTACAGCAAGTATTAGTGCAAATGGATCTGCTCTTCCGAGTAATCTTAGAAATCCACATGGTGTGTTTGTCAATGCAGATGGAATTTATGTAACTGCTTACATCAGTCATGTTATTCGGTTTGCAAATACATCGGCAAGTCCCAAAACTTTTTGGGGTGTAACCGTGAACCCTGGTAAGATTGCCACCATTATAGGAAATGGTAGCGTGGGTAGTACTACTGGTTTAATACCAACAAGTCTAAAGGTCGGAAACCCTACATCTATTATTGTCATCGGTGAAAACTATTTTTTTACAGCTATCGAAAGCAGTCGTGATGGAATTTTTGTAGCAAATAACACAGGTTCTACTCAGGTGTATGGTAATCATTCGGTTGCTGATGGAATAGGTCAAAGACTTACCTACAATACTGCCAGCAATAATATGGCAGGATACAATGGTACTGGTGTTATTCACTCAAGTGCTAGAGTTTCAAACCCATACGATTTACTTTACGATTCGACGAATAATGATTTGATATTTTCAGACTATGCAAATTATAGAATCCGAAAGTTAGATATGGATGACTATAATATTTATGACCTAGTAGGTGTTGGACAACTACGATATGGCTTTGTAGGTGACGTCACACTTCCAAGCTTAGAGCACTTATTTCAAAAGCCTGGGGGCATTACATATGACTCTAACTCAAGAACCTTATTCTTTACAGACAGTAACAACTATAGAATCCGACAGGTGGACCCATACGGAAGAGTTTCTACCGCAGTAGGTAAAGGTGCTGGGGATCCGGTGATCGATAATGATATACCTAGTAATGTTCTTTTACGAACAAACATAAATGGTAACACTTATGCCTCTGGTCTTGCCATTACAGCTGATGGCTCACTAGTGCAGGTCAACTCACAAGGACATAATGTAAGGTTGTGGAATCGAACAGGTGCTGCTGATACCTTCTTTGGTGTTTACGTAAATGATGACTCTGTTTCAACTATTGCAGGTGATTATATAGCTGGAGCTGGTGATGGACCGGTAGGCCCAGGTTTAAGTGCACAATTAAACTTTCCTACAGGTGTGGCCTCAGTTGGAAGTGGTATATTAAGAAAACTATACATTGCAGATCAACAGAATCATTGTATTCGTCTTTTAGATGATACAGGAGATTTAAGCACAGTGATTGGCATTTGCGGAGATACATCAAGCGGTACCTCTAATTTAGGAAGTGCGACAGCAGTAACGTTAAATCGACCAAATCAGATTGCGTTGGATTCAAATGGAAATTTATATATCGCTGATACGTATAATCATAAAATACGTTTTGTAAACTTAGGAGCCACAACAGTCAGTGTGGCTAATGTAAGTGTAGATCCTGGCGAAATGGCAACGGTTGCTTGTAATAATGGTACCACGGGCTCTGCCTCAGAAAACGTACTGTCAGTTGGTGCTCGCTGTAACTATCCGTATGGGGTAGCAGTATATAGTGATAAGTTTTGTTTTAGTAATACTGGAAGACATAATGTAAGGTGTGTTGATATTTCTACTGGTATTACAACAACTGTGGCTGGTAACTTTGAATCTACTCCACAGGCGGGATCACCAGTGGATTACAGCGGTGAAGGGGCTAACGGAACGGATATTCGTCTATATAACCCAAGGCACTTAGCATTTGATGAATACGGTGATCTATACATCAGTGACCAAGATAATCATATTATCAGAAAAATTAAACTATCTCCATAGTCAGTTTAAGGATCTACTTTGCGAGGTTCTTACAGGCCTTATCCATTAGGCGCTGAAAAGCTTGAACTTCAGAGCTGCTAAAACCTTTAAACATTACTTTGATAACATCAAGTCTTGCTGGACGCGCTTTACTTAATAGGCGTCTACCGCGCGCGCTTAGTGTAGTGAATAGATTCTTATCGTTTGAGGGATGTCGCTCCCTTTTTATCCACCCCTCGTTTTCACTGAATACAATCATTTTATGAATGGTTTGTGGTGTGACTTTGCATTTACGGGCAAGGTCTGCACCCGAGATATTGGGATCTTCAGAGAGGATGCTTAACATAGAGTATTGTGCGGAGGTGATCCCTAATGGCAATAGGGCTTTATCCATGTTTTGCCGTAGCTCACTAGTTAGTTGCTTAAAATCACGTGCTAGTTCGATTTGGTGTTTAATCATAGTTGTATCGTATAGTTTTTTGGTCTAATAAGTCAATAGATTGGAGTCTATTTTTATGTTGATTATCAGCATGCTGATGATATTATAAGCCTACTGATAATATATAAAGGGTGTTAGTATGAAGCCATGTCTTGGAAGAATTATTATTTATGCTAAAAACATAGAGAAAATGCGATTATTTTATGAAACCTTTTTTGGCTACAAATCAAGGCAAAGGCCAGGAGATAGGATGATAGAGCTAAACCCATCTAGTGGTGGTGCAGTTATTTTACTTCACCCAATGGCAAAAAGTGTAAAGCCGGGGCAGGTAAACGTTAAATTGGTATTTGATGTAAAAAACGTTGAGGCATTTAAAGCTGCGTGCCTAAAAAATGGTTTAAAGTTTGGAGCAATCTACGAAGCGGATGGTTATTCATTTTGTAATGCCAAGGATCCTGATAAAAACTCAATCCAAATTTCTAGTAGAGGCTTTACGCCTTAATAGTGTGTAGGCATGTCTTTATGAAATGTCCCTAAAACTAAAAAACCAAATTACATCGCCACAAGTGTCGATCTAATTTGGTTTTTGAAAATTGGTTGCGGGGACAGGATTTGAACCTGCGACCTTCGGGTTATGAGCCCGACGAGCTACCGGGCTGCTCCACCCCGCACACGCAAACTAGTCAGTTTAGGTAGGTGAGTCAAGGTTAGTGCCAAAATATCTTTAAAACTGCTCATTGTGATTGCAAACCGTCTAAGTTCTTAAGTTTTCTACAAAAAATAGCCCATAGACTCTATTCTAGGATAGGGATTCCCACATTTTTTAGGATCTGAAGAGCATTGGTTGTTTTTGACGGCCCCTCTTTTAAATCAAAAGAAAAGTAGAGCTCTTTACCTCTGACTTCATCATGAAAGTGGTAGTTTTTAATCCTAGAAGTTAGTGTTTCTAAGTCCACCAAATCTAAATCGTGAGTGGTAACAATACCGATGGAAGGTCCTTTTGATAAAGAAAGGATCAATGACTTTGCGCCAATGTAGCGCTCTTTATTGTTTGTACCGCGAAAAATTTCATCGATTAAAAATAAACAAGGTGTCTCGTTAGCTTTAGAAAGAACGGCTTTTAAACGTAGGGCTTCGGCATAAAAATAAGAGATTCCATTTTCAATGGAGTCACTTACTTTGATACATGATAAAATGGTGGCTGGCCATGTTGTAAGAGAAGCGGCAAACACAGGAGCGCCCATATTTGCTAAAACTTGATTGACCCCTATGGTTCTAAGAAAGGTGGATTTACCCGACATATTAGAGCCAGTAATTAGGGCCAAAGAGTTTAAATCAAAAGAATTAGCTTTTGGGTTAGATAAAAGAGGGTGAAAAATCTCTTTAGCTTGCCACTGGTGCGTTTCTGACATGCTAGCAAATGTTGTTGTTTGATATTGATAGAGACTACGGATCGAAAATAAATAATCCCAATCCTTTAAGATTTGAATCAACAAGGGAGCTTCTTTAGCTACACTTTTCTGTGCTCTTGATAGTAAATGAGTAAAAAATGCGGTCCACGGAAAAACCAGATTGAGTAAAACTAAAACTAACGGATTGGCCTGCACACTTAAGAAAGATACCCAGGTAGAAACCCTTCTTAAGCTTACAAAACTTTTACTACTAATCCAATCCGTCTTTAATAAATAGCGTAGATGCTTTTTTAAAGAAAATAAAAGGGCTTCTAGCTCTAATGCCTTTGAATAGGCCGAATGAAAGTTGGAGAATGAAATAATATAGCTAGTTAAATAGATAAGTAACCCCATGTTTTTATAGGGAGTAAGAAGTAAAGCTAAAAATAAAACATAACCAACGTAAACACTTAAAAAACTTGCAGGATGAATGGGTGGTTGATTTTTTGCCCACTTTAAAAGTGGTTCTAGTAAAAGGCTGCCACCGGCTTTTAGTTTTATATAGTGCCGTTTATCTTTGAAATATTGTTTTTTTAGATCTTTGATCTTTTTCGAAAAGTCCGCATGGGAAGTGTTTCCATTTAAAATATTCTCGATTAAATAGAGCTCTCCCTCATGCGTGAGGGTCTCATTGATCTGCGAGAATAAGCTTTTTTCCCCAATCAAGTCTAAATCTCGACTCAATGGAGAGTCTTTAAAGGCTTCTACATAAGCTGATGTTTCTAAAAGTTTATAAGTACCAGCCTTTCTTGCCACTTGTCTTTCTTCGAAAGCTTGAAGCTCTTGTAAAGATACTAAATGAGAAGAGGCACGTCTAAATCTAATAAGTAAATAAACAAATACAAAGGCAAAGATTAAAATCAAAGGTAGGTAAAGTGTCTCTAATTTAGCAAAATAAAAAAATAGGATGAGAGACAAAAACAAGAGAAAGCTAAAAAGCCTATAGCTTTGCAGGCGGTGAATAGCTTGTTGTAAAACGCTGATTTTTTGCTCTAATCGTAAAACCATTATTTTTGACGATCCGTACTTTCAAAGATTTTGTCAGCTGAGGCAGCAATAAAGCCTTGGTATAAATTGCCGCTTGTATCTGGATAACGTCTTGCAAACTCATAATAGCAAGCTGGGATTTCAAAATTTCCATCATCAAAATTCACAGCAATTGTTTTTGCTAATGTTGAGGACTGCTCTAAAAGTTCTGCCGGAGTGCCCTTGATTTTACCACCACTTGAGTTGAGCGAAAAGCCGTTGGACTCAATAAAGGTATTTAAATCTTCTAAGG
>JAGRAL010000054.1 GCA_020434605.1 Bdellovibrionales bacterium | reverse complement strand
TTACCCGATATGCTCCCACCAGTCCTTAATAGCTCTATCATCATTAAATCCAAGGATAGCGAGCTTCTGAGAGTGTCATGGTCTAAAGAGACTAGTAATAGTGCAGAAATTCTCATGACATCATCCAAAATCAATGAGACCTTTTTAGTAGAGGCAAAAGAATGGAAGGGCCTCATGCAGATTCTAGAGGGAGATAGGTCATGGATGCCGAAGGAACAAAAATAAAAGTAAAGTTACCAACCAGAGTAGACTTGGCTGGCGGAACTCTTGACCTGTGGCCAATTTATAGTTTTTTAGGTGGTGCTAAAACTATCAATGTGGCTATTGATATATTTACATATGCTGAAATTACTCCGATGGATGGAAGTGAAATCAAAATTGATGCTCCGGCCATTCAATTAAGTAAAAGATATTCGTCGCTAACGGAAGCTCTAGACAAAAATGATCCAGAAATATCATTTATTTACCCTCATCTTAAGTACTGGCAACCACAGCAAGGGTTTCATCTGTACTTTCACTCAGAGAGTCCGATCGGTGGCGGACTTGGTGGTAGCTCCTCATTAACAGTTAGTTGCATTAGTGCATTAGCTACTTTTTGCGGTAAAACACTTAGTCCGGAGGAGACCGTACTACTAGCTTCAAATATTGAGGCAGAATTATTAAAAAAGCCAACTGGTACGCAAGACTACTATCCTCCAATTCATGGTGGTCTATTATCTCTTGATTACGGTCATGATGGCTGTAAGGTTGAAAAGTTAAGTGCGGACGTATTTTCAACGATCGAAAAGTTTTTTTTACTAGTGTATACAGGTAGTCCACATCACTCTGGTTTTAATAACTGGCAAGTTCTAAAGTCATTTATTGATGGCGATAAAAAAACAATTGAAAATATTCACGCGTTAAAACATACGGCAAATAATCTCTATGGTATTTTAAAAGAAAAATCCTGGAATAATTTGCCAACTATCTTTAAAGAAGAATACAAATACAGAACTCAGTTATCAAATTCATTTTCAAGTCCTGAAATTGAGAGGTTAGAGTCCGTTGCACTAAAGCATGGAGCCGAGGCCGTTAAGATTTGCGGAGCTGGTGGTGGCGGGTGTGTGTTTGTATGGGTTTCGCCCGAAAAGAGAGATTTAGTTCGTACTAAGTTAGAGGTAGAAAAATTTAAAGTTTTAAGTGCAAAACCTACCATTCAGGGGCTTCTATAGATGAGCAGGGAAAAGAAAACCAAAAAGTATTTTGGTATCTGTTTATCTGGCGGTAAAAATGAAAAGACATTTTTTGCAAGAATCGATGAGTTTGATAAAGAAAACAAGTTGATACTTACATCGATCTTAAATGCACCACAGGGTGATTACAATACGTCCAATGACAAACTACTTTTGCAACACTTTTCAAAAATTAAAAACATTGCTGCTGTTGGTGTTGATGTACCCACAGATTTGCCAAAGTGCGTGACTTGTAAATTAAAATGTCCAGGGGTAGAGCGCTGTAAGGTAGAATCTGTTAAATACATGTGGGATCTGCATCGTAAAAAAGAAAAAAATAAACCCGTATTTACTCCTTATACTGAAAGAGCTGTTGAGCATTATATAAATGCGATTGAAAAAGATGTGTTTTTATCAGCCGCTCTTGGGGCAAACTCTGCTCCATTGACAGCCAGAGCTAAATTTTTACAGAAACATTTTAAAGCTACATTTAAAGAAGTTTTTCCTAAGTTAACCTACTTACGATTAAGTAGACATTTTGGGCTACCAAGAGAGTTTTTTAATACTAAACGTCATTCCGAGGACGGGGATGAAGCGCGCTGGCAGTTTTTAAAGCTGTTAACGAATACAGATATGATTTTTATGTACAATCAGGATGTACAGTTAATGGTCGATAATCCATATGCTTTTGATGCATTTATGGTTGCGTTAACCTTAATCTTAGACTCACGTAAGCTATGTGAACCTAGGCCTAAGGGCTTTCCCAAGGCGGATTCATGGATACTTTTTCCAAAAGAGCAGATTGAAATTTAATCAATAGTGAGTTAGGCTAAATAGAATGTCTGACTGGAAAAAGCGCTCTCAAATTTTACAAGATGTCGTGTTTTTTGAATACGTGGACTCTTCGTTGGCAAGAGAGGCGCCACATGTATTTGTATGGGATTTAGATAAAACGTATCTTGATACGCATTTTGAAAGTATTAGTGGTTTATACCGCACGATAAAAGAGAAGGCGTTTCAAAAGCGCAACGTTCCCGGAACCAGAACTTTAGTTAAGGCATTAACGGTTAGAGGGGATTCATTTTTTCCAATTTACTTTGTAACTGCCTCACCTCCGCAAATGGAAAAACGCATTCGTGAAAAACTCGAGTTGGACGGTATTAAGCCTTTTGGAATTTTTTGTAAGGATAATCTTAAAAATTTAAAACCAGGGAGATTTAGACGCCTCAATCAACAGGTTGGCTATAAGCTGCAAGCACTTATGCATTTAAGGGCAAGACTGGGGCAAGATCTAAAGCAGGTTCTTTGGGGTGATGATAGTGAGTCAGATGCAGTTATATACTCGCTGTACTCTGATATTTGCGCAAGACGCTTAGTGGATCGTCCCTTAGCTCATATCTTATCGTTTTTTAATGTAAGAGGGGAGCAAGTAGACACTATATTAGAGCTTTTAAAACAAGTTCCAGAAGCAGATCCTGTTGAAAGAGCTTATATTAATTTAGCTTCTGATACGGACCCTGACTACTATTCAAAATTTGGTAGAAGAACACTGGCAACATACAATGCATTTCAGGCGGCACTTGATTTATACCAAGAAAAGCATCTTAGTTTAGAGCAAGTCGAATTTGTGGCTTTAGATTTAAAACAAAACTATGGTTTTACTTTAGAAGAGTTAGCAAAAAGCTTGGATGATTTAGTGTATCGTAGGGTTTTAGTTTTAGAAGAGGCCCTAAAGATCAAAGATTTTTTTGTAAATAAAAAGCTACTTCCAAATAATTTTTCGTATAGTAGGCAGGCTATATCGCAAGAAGAAGCAAGTCGCTTGCGTGTCGAAAAGGGGTCAAGATTGATCGATGCTTGGGTCCCTAATTTTATAGATTACCTTCATGACTTTAGATAACTAAAAGTAAAAACGAAGTCCTGCTTCAAAGCCCTTGTGGTCTTCTTCTTGGGTTTGGTCTAATTGATTTTTATATTCTCTGTTTTCATCTACCCACTTAGCAAACAGGCGTAAAAAATAAATATCAACAAATACACTAAAATCTTTTTTATCTCCGTTTCCGACATAATCTAAGTCAGTATCTTCTTCGATGTACTTTTGGTAAGTGCCTTCGATCCCTAAAAAATTAGTAATGTAGACAGTTAGTCTCGCACCGTAAAATGTGGGATGCCAAACTAAATTCATATTCTCTATAAACTCTTTTCCATAAAAAATAGAAATTCTTGTAGTTTGGTTGCTTGTTCCTAGTAGCCTGATATGTGCACTTCCTGCGTAATGTCGATTTTCTGATTCGTCTACGTCTTCATAGTACTCTGCTTCGACTCCTATGAAATATAAGTAAAATGCAAAGTTACCGCCGTAGTAGTCAGTGCTTGTATTTGCAGTTGAGGTATCAAAGTTTTTAGTTTTTGTTTCATCACTTAAATAAGAAAATGATAAATCCAAATCCATGATGTTTTTAGATTTTCGGTGTCTTGATAACCATTGATCCATCAGGCGTACTTGTCGTTTGGTTTCAAACCAATTGGCAATAGTCCACCTGTCAGAGCTTCTAGCTTTATAGTTCTCATAAGGCGTGTCAGCGAATGTAAAGCCTATAAAGGCTAATACTATGCCTAGCATCCTTTTATTTTACTCCTTGTAGCAGCTGAGACCTATTTTTTAGGTCATCTTGTATCAACTAAGTACATCGCTTTTATTTGATTTGAGACTTAAACCCTAAAATATTTGATCTGTATTTGCCTCTATAAAAAAATGTTATTCTACTTATTATAATAATTAATTATACTAGGTGTAATTAAAACAAAAATATAGTATTTAAAGATAAAATGCTTGCATTAGTATAAATATATTTATAGTTTGTATCCATGAAGGGACAAACGTCCCGACAGAATCGGCTCCAATCAACGATCGTTGAGACCATACAAAGAGCCACACTCCTACCTAAAACTCACTTCCGTGCGGGGCTAACAAGCCCTCCTGCCTTTTGTTTAAAGCCATGTCGTATAAGCCTGACTGACTCCTATTTTAAAAAGTGTAAAACAAAAAATGTCACCTTGTCCCTCAGACG
>JAGRAL010000053.1 GCA_020434605.1 Bdellovibrionales bacterium | reverse complement strand
GCTTGTGCTCTAGAGATTTGGTCGTAACCCCAAATATTTTTTAGTAAAATTCTAAAGACATATTTTCCTGGAGTTGTAGCAAACTTCGCAAGAGATACATAGTGGTAGGTAAAATACAAAAGTAAAAAGAATATGAAGTTTACAGCCAACCAAAATATAAATGCGGTTTGAAATCCCTCAATCATTGCGATGTTCTGTTGGCGTTTAAAGTAAAAACCTAAAAAAGAATGTGAAAAGAAGACCACTGTGAAATCTAGGACAAATGCTGCCATACGGTCGTATACAAATGCTAGTCTGTACCGGGCCGCTACTATTGATTCATTAATTTTAGAAAAATTGTCTATTACCACATATTTAAATCGTCTTATGTGGTAGTAAACGCGAGGCTAGTTTATTTTTACTGAACTACAATCGAACTTAGATTTTTTTGATCGTCTAGACGAATGTCTATCATAGCAACAGAGCCATCTTGCTTAGTAAGCCTATACATACCGTCGCCTACCGATTTTAACTCCTTAAAATCCGCGTTCAGCATATTCTGTACAAACTCCATGGCAAATGAGTTCATATTACCCACAGCATGTTTATGCTCGTTTAAACTTGTTAAAGAAATCTTACCGTCCTTTTCTTCAAGTAAGTAATTGCCACCTAGAGTTGCCAGTAAAAACTGCTCTTTATTACTTGGTTTATCACCCACTAAGACAGGACCATTGTTTAGAGATTTCTTTACATCAGCCAACAGCTTTTCCTGCATGCCTTTTTGAAAGCTGTCGTTAGTTAGGCTGCCCACACTAGCAATTCCACGATTTTGTTGTTGCGCTAATAGTTGAGCGTGAATCAATTCATTTTGGTTAACGATTTTTTGGTTAAAAATAGCGATAACGGCAAAGACCGATAATATCGATCCTGTGAGGATTCCCATCTGCTTTTTTTGTTTTTGCAACATGATAAAAGTCTTCATAGATCTCTTATTTAAGAATATAACCTTTGACTCATTTTTGGTATTAAAATCTTTATATTTCATGTCTTCCCCCACTAACCTATTATTTACAATGCATAGGCCGTGCCGGTCCTCTAGCAATACAATCGTTCTAATCGTCTACAAACTTAACACCTGTAGATACTAATCTAGACACGTCTCAATTTGAGACAAGTACAACTAGACCTTTTAGTTCATCTTTACTATCATCAGTCTATGAATTTAAAATCCATACCTAAGGTAGAATTGCACAGACATCTTGAGGGCTCTATACGGTTATCTACTCTGACAGAGCTATATCACACAGTTCACAAAACTAAACTTAGCTTACTTGATGCCGAAAGAAAGTTTCAGGTAAAAACCCCTATGAAAAATCTAAAAGAAGTCATCGATAAATTTATGGCTACACAAGCCCTACTGTCTTCTTATGAAATCATAGAGAGAATTACGTTTGAGGCGTGTGAAGATGCTTTTAACGAAGGGATCTATTTACTAGAGCTAAGATATGCCCCCTCATTTATTAATATCGGCCGCGATCTAAATTTTGATAAAATCCATGAAGCCGTTATTGCGGGAGCAAAGCGAGCAGAATCTCAGTTTAAGATGGCTGTTGGTTTTATCGGTATTATGGTTAGATCTCAGCCCGTAAAAGAAGCCGAGAGAGCTTGCGATTTTTTTATTGATCATAAAGATACTTTTTGCGGAGTAGATCTTGCAGATCAAGAGCTTGGTTTTGACTGCAAAACATTTAGTAACGTATTCTTAAAAGCTAAAAAAGCTGGGCTTCGTATTACATGTCACTCTGGCGAAGAGGATGTAGCTGAAGCTCCACAATTTGTGCGTGACTCCATTGATTATTGCTATGCTGAACGCATAGGTCATGGTTTGCAGATTTATAAAGACCCAAAAACCATCGAATACGTAAAGCAGAAAGGCATCTACTTAGAGTTGTGCCCCACTAGCAATGTCTTAACAAATAGTTGTAAAGATATTGCATCACACCCTTTCGCATTTTTAACCAAAGAGGGTGTTTTGACGACACTAAACTCTGATGACCCAGGGGTTTTTGGAATTGATTTAACCCATGAATGGCATGCCCTACTCAACACAAATAGTATCAATTTGAATGACTTAAAGCTGGCCACTCATCGTGCATTTACAGCAAGTTTTTTGCCCGAAGTAAAGAAAGCCACAGTGAAGCAGCATTATTTATAATTGAGAATATTGACAAGTTTAAAAGTGAACTCATATTTAGTATATGGAGGCACTTATGACGACAATAGACAATATATCCAACGATATAAGAGCTTATATTTACCAAAACACAAATGACTTGGAGCAAAAATTAATTCCTGACTCTAAACTGAGCGTAGCTTTGGTAGAAACCGCTAAAGACAATACTTTTACAGTTAAATTTACTCTAACGGCCCCACAATTCACGATTGATGCAGTTGGTACATCAAACAACCCCTTTGATGCTGTTAAAGAAGCCAAAGAAAAAATGTCGACCTTTTTAAGTGATGTAAAATCACAATTAAGAGATTTTGAGACGGCCACAAGCCCCAAAGTTTTACACTAGTTTATTTACTCGCTGGCTTACGCAAGTATTCACACCAATTTACTTTTGCTTTCGTTCCTCCGTCATAGACAACGGCTAATTGGTTTTTTAGTAAAATATCTTTGATGGATTTACCGTCGACCATTACGTCAGCTAAAATGCGAAAGTATTTATCTCTTTCGACATTTAGTAAATCTACTGTCTTAGCATTTTTAGTTAATGATCCTACTAAATTTCTGGCTGTCCTGGCTGCATCTTTTTCGCAAGGGGCCTTACCCTTTACCTCTGCTGTATCAATGCCTCGGACTCGAACCGATACCTTTTCGCCTAAAAGCGGATGAATCTTAGGTATATTTACCGTAATCGTATCTCCATCGTAGTTTTTAATAACTTTCACACATCTAAAATTATGGGCATCATGGTCACAGCTAATGGCTAGTGCAAACTGTAAAATAAGTAAAATCATGCTAAAATTCTCATCTCCTCCCCGCCATTTGTCATCGTTTGTTTGTGGACTGCCTTTAAATTTTGCGCTAGTCTCGAAAAAACATAAAAAGGAGTCATAAGTGGCTAAAAAGAAAGCTGGAACTAAAAAGAAGAAAAAAGCAAACAAACTACACGCAAGCAGAATTGCTAAAAAAGCAAAAAAAACGAAAAGTCATAATCCAAAATTAAAGAAGAAAAAAACAAAAAAATTTCGCTAGTAATAATAGTATAGGCCTAAGCGAGTCTCGGTGATTGTATCAATCAGCATATAAGAAGCGCTTAGGCTAAATACATCCTTTTTGACATCTAGCCTGGCTTCAAAATTTACTTTTACAAAAGCATCCAAATCCTGATCGACAACATCCAAATAGCTTAGATCCAGCTTTGTTCGAAAAGACTGCGCCCAATAACTTGTAATTTCAATACTTGGACCGACATAATAGCCATAACCTTTACTCATTTTACTGCTAGCTTTAAAGTCGTTATATAAACCAAGGTAAAATAAATTTTCAGAGAGCTCATAGCTGACCCCAAAATCTATATGGGTGAGAAATGTATAACACGACTCACAAAGCAGCCTGTCTCTTTCTCCACCTAAAGTGAATGAATATGACATTGGTTTAAACCATGAGGTATAAGGTGTTCTAACTTTCGCTCTGATTAGATCAGACTTTTCTAGCTTAAGTTTTTTTGTATCCTCAAAATACTGAGCCGATAGATCCATAAAAATAACTTCACTAAATGCTGGTTTTGCTTCGGGCGGATCAAGAGGATCATAATACGCAAATCTTTGCTGCAAAGACAAAAAACTTTTATTCCGCTTATCATAGCCAGCGAGTAAACCAGCTCGACTGGAAGGGTGAATCAAGTCCGGGCTAGCGGGTCGTGGTACATTTATACTAGATGAATCTCTTCTTTTCGACCGTTCACGTAATAACTGATCACGCAATAAAAATGGTTCGCTGTTCTTCTCACGAACTTCTTTAGGGTGCTTTAATTCAAGGTATTCGATACCGGTGTCAATTTGAGCTGTTGACCAGCTAGAACCATATTTAAAGGTTTGCACTTGTTTTATCTGATCTGAATTTAATGTTTTGGCTCTCTCTAAAAATTGATTTTTTAAAGAAGGGCGGTACGAAATTTCTTTTACAAAACCTGGCTCTTCCATAATTGCCTTAATACTATCAACAGGAATCATCCACGGAGGCATTCTGGATACAAGCTTTCTTTTTGTGACTATTTCTAAAATTTCTAAAATGTAATACGAACAATTTTCGGTTAAATAATAATACGGAAAGGTCGACCTCCCTACTTCCCATAGATGATCCACTAGATCATCCATTTCTTTTGCACTCATTTCTAAGTCATAGGACCAAAGGTCACGACTTTCATTGTCGTTGTACTCTCGTACTTTATAGTAATAAGGTACTAAAGAAAATACTCCGTCAAAGCCACCAGTAAAGCCTAAGAGAGCATGCAATAGGGGGTTACTTGTCGTTGCATTTGCAGCGTATCCTATACCGTGATCTAAAAGCTCAATTTGCTCTTGCGTCGCAACTTTAGGTAAATTGCGACGTAAACGCAAAAATGTATGTCCAAATATAGAACCAGGGCTTTCTAAAAAGTAAGATGAAAAAAGTAAGCTAACACCGACAGGAGCTAAAGTTTGTTTAAACTTTTCTAGTTTTGGACAATGAGAGGCAATAGCCTTTTTATATCCCTTTTTAACCACATACTTTGCGCGCAAAGGAAACTTACATACCACGTGGTCATCATTAACCACAGGGATATCATAGGCCTTTAAGAAGGATTGCAGCTCTGAGGTGGGATTTCTTTCAGGGGATGTAAAAAAGTTTTCACTATTTGATCTACTGACATAGGTGCCAAATATATTTTTTTCGAAGTGAAGGAGTTTAATCCACTCTGCGTCAGCTTGCTGTGCAAAAGAGAATGAGAATATAAAAAATAAAAAAGGCATAACGATATGATAGTCGCTATGCCTTTTTTGTCATGAAAATTTTAAATTAAACTTCAGAGCAAGAAATATTCTTAGCTTTTAAAGTAGATTGAATACTAGTTTCCATTTGCTCAGCACTTACTGAAGAATTTGGATAGATAGTATTGTAATCAGATTGTAAAGCAGCACCCGCAGCAGCTTTATCTTGGCAACCCATAACTTCTAATAGACCTGCTAATGTTTCGCCTTCTCCACGAGCCATGTCTTTTGCAATCGCATCTTTATTTGTTTCAAGGTAAGAAGTGAATGCATTTCTGCAATTTGATGTACCAAAAGACATTGCAAAAGTATTACCACCTGTAGCGTTAAGAGTTGCAGCAAAAATTTGAACAGCACCTTTTTCGTTACCAAAAACGATAGATCCTAAACCACACCCTGCGTCGCCGTATGCACTGGGTCTAGCTCTTTTTTTAGTTTGTGCCTCTGCCCCGATGGTACCAAGTACTAATATCGAAATGATTAGTGCCTTCATCATAAACTAACTCCTCTCAAGTTGATGTTTGTGTATATAATGCTAAAAGCTTTATTGTAAAAGGCAACCTATTCTCTAAAAACAAGCTCCCCAACAAACAAAACATAGACTTTTTTAAAAAAGCTCGCTAAT
This sequence comes from Bdellovibrionales bacterium, assembly GCA_020434605.1. Classification (GTDB taxonomy): domain Bacteria; phylum Bdellovibrionota; class Bdellovibrionia; order Bdellovibrionales; family UBA840; genus JAGRAL01. The sequence continues at coordinate 6,924 of JAGRAL010000053.1, read as the reverse complement.
GAATGCTTGTTTATTGGGCGGCAAAGGGGGGATCCATGATATTATTCTTATTGCTATCAAATCTATATGCGCAAATCATTTCACCGCAGGCAGTAGAGGTTAATTTTAAATTAGAATCTGAGTTTGTTACAGAGTCTGATGAAGACCCTGAGTACTTAGCGGACACCCAACTACAGCACTTATTTGGAATGCTACATAGCCCTGAATTTGTAGAATCTTTTGGGCTATCTTTTGAAAAAGTAGAAGGCGCTGGAGGACTGCAGATCCCAGCAAAAATAAAAGTATTAACATATGCTGAAGACGAAAAAGACTATATCATTCGCTACCGTGCAAGCGGGGTGTTTTTGCTACAAAAAGACATTGCAAAGAAGCTCCTAAAAGCGGGTGGCTTAACACTTCCAATGCCCTATTTACTAGATCAATTTTATCAAAAAAAGTGTACCGATTCTTATTACTCTAGCTTTGGTGATTTTTGGTATTTTTACGATCCGTTTAGAAAAGGCTGTGAAAAGTTTGGTCAAGAACCCCTTGCTCGCGATGTGTTTATTACCATAACAGAGAGAACAAATAAAAAATACGAGCTAAAGCCCGACCTAAAAACTATCCGTGGAGATAACGGCAATGGTAACAAACTAGTGATTTCAATGTTAAATGGCTATGCTGATACCTCTAGGACTCCTGATGATGAGGGCCGTGTAACATTTGATGAAATCAATCAATACTTAATTGAAAGTGGTTTTAAACAAAAAAGATTACGTCGACTAGAAACAAGCCCGATGTACTTATATGAAAAGGATATCGAAACTGCAGATGGCGTCATTAAAGTGCAAATAGAGCGCCTATTGGTAGACACTGATATCACTGCTGGCTCAAAAGTTTTTGCTAAATACTTTAAATCCGCCATGGAAAACTCTGATGTCATTATTTACTCCGGTCACTCAGGCTTAGGAGCAAATTTAGACATCCCATCGATTGAAGCTAAAGCCGGAGTGATTCATTTTAATCAAAAGAAAAAGCAAATCGCTTACTTTGACTCATGTTCAAGCTATTCATACTACCTATCCACGTTTAGAGATATCAAACGTCGTAGTAAGATCGATATTATCACAAATGGCTTAAATTCATATTTTGGCAGCGCTTCCGATGTACATCTGGCCCTTTTAAACCACATACTAGATGTTGATAGTAGTCCTACATGGTTGAAGATTTTAACTGATATGGAAGCTCCACTAGATGGCGCAACATATTTATTAAATGTGGGTGGGATTTAGATTTTATCTTTATCTACTAAACGAATACCGTCGTCATTGATTGTAATCAGGCGCTTTTTGTAAAGCGCCCCAAGCGCCATCTTATATTTCTTTTTACTAACACCAAACAGGTCATAAATTTCTTCGGCAGGTGTTTTATCATTAATCTTTAAATGACCATCATTTTTAGCAATCTCGTCTAAAATGCTCTGGCTTAAATCATTTGTTCCAAAATTACCAAAAGGTTGTAGAAGTAAATCTACTTTTTTATCTTCACGTACTTTTTTAATATATCCTGGTAGTTTTTGGCCAATCTCTAAATGTTCAAATATTTCATTATCGTACAGTACACCTAAGTACTTACCGTTAATGATTGCCTTGTATCCCAAATCACTAAAACCAGCGACCATCAAATCTACTTTTTCACCTGGTTTTAAAATGTCGGTGGCTTTATCAGCGTGTTTATCAAATCGCATGGTTGAAGCAATTCTACCTGTTTTATCTAGATAAATATAAACTACAACATAATCACCAGTTTTTAAATTTCTAGTAATCTCTCTGTAGGGTAAAAACAGGTCCTTAGATAAACCCCAATTTAAAAATGCACCTACAGACTCAAGGCCCACAACTTTTAGATGCGCAAACTCCCCTACTTTTGCTGTAGGGCTCTCGGTTGTTGCAATCAATCTATCTTCAGAATCGTGATATAAAAATACTGCTACTTCATCACCGATCTTATGTTTAGCAGTAGTTAAACTAAACGGTAGTAGTATCTCACCGTCACTACCACCATCTAAAAAGTAGCCAGCTGATGCTTCATTAAGAATTTTTAAAGTATTGAAATTACCGACTTGTAACAACGTATTACCTTTTTTTAGACTCTAACTCGCCCTTTTTGCTAAATGGAATTGTAAACATTCCTACTTTTGCTGAGCCACTTAAATCATAGTTTAGTTTTTGCTTTTTTAATATCGAGCTAATCCCGTTAGCGACATCTTTATAAGAAAACTCAATAGGAATTGAAACTGTTTTCTCTTCAAGACCATCTAATTTTACACCATCATTCATTGAACCGGTGGCAATAGGATTTTCATTGATCGACATTTTATATCCAATAGAATCTAACTTGATACTGTTTTTGTTGGGATTTTTTATATTACACTCTACTTCAATTGTGCCACCGCTAAAACTCATATTTTTTAAAGACACTCCAACAACTTCCACCTCTGGCTTTTCACTAAGTACTGTAACTACTGAACAACCAATTACTGATAATATTGTAACCGCCAATAAGATTTTTTTCATAATGCACCTCGATTGCTGCTGTAATCTAAATTATTTATTTTTTTAGCTTAAGATGTCTTTTAATATCAGACCAAGATTCTTTATCATCATCTACCAAACCCTTACCTGCATACGCTAAAACTGGCTTTGTAGCATCAGTTACATTTAACACGATATCCATGGTCTTAGATTCTTCACCTAGCTCAGAGTTCACACGAATCCATAAAAGATAATTTTCGCCAATCATTTTTTCTTCAAACTTATACCACTTTCCGTCGACTTTATTTGAAATGGATACTTCGTTATTCTCTCCCTCAACTTTAAACTCAGGAGCTAAACTAAACTCAAACAAGTGTCCCCACTTTGCCGAAATATCCGAAAAGACAAATGTTGTCGGCTTATCAACAAAGTAATGAAGCTCGATCCCCATATCACAAATATGCGTAATTAATTTATCCGCGTTTTCTGGCGCTGGTCTACACACGTTTGTCACAACATAGTACTGATAGGATTTATGAAAAGAACCACCGTACAGCTGCTTCGGAGGAGTAGTAAATTCTTTTAAGTTTGATGTGGTTGTACATGAAATGAATATGGGAACTAGTAAAAGTAAAAAGTGTCTCATACCCACAATAATGACTAGCCTGTTGGTATCAGGCAAGTCATTTATTTTTTAAGTTAGTTTATTTGCAATCTAAATTACGAGCAAAAATAGAAACAGATGTATTAAAATGTATCCATTCACTGCGATGTCTTTCTATAAACATTAATTTTAAAAAGTTTTGATCCGCATCTTCACGAGTGTATGCACCAAAACCTTGCCTTTGTTCTAATTTTAAAAACCTAGCATACTCGTTAGTAGCCATATCATAGTTAGTCAGCAAGAGCCTTAACTGCTCAAGGTAAGAGCATTTGGCATTTGCATCCACGTTTGCATCTAAAATTGTGTTTGAAAGTGTGTGAGCACTTGCAACGTATTCACCTAACTCTGCAGTCAGTGTTGCTTCAATATATTCAGCTTCTGTGAGCTCTTCCCCGTTGGTATGAGCGAAAGCTGTTAGTGTACTTAGTAAAAGAATAGATATTAAAACGATCTGTTTCATTGATTCCCCTTGTTATTATTTCATCCCAGAATGAACTTTATTTAGTCTCGTAGAGACAAAAGTAAACACCGTCGTACTGGGATCCCTCGGTTTGTAGATATGCGATTTCTATGCCGTTATTTAGTTTTAGATCGGCTTAATACACTGGCATATTCTTGCCATAGTAGAATAGCAACGTATCCGCGCCATGGGCGCATTTTTTCGATCTTGTCTGCCGAATATTTTTCTAAGGCTCTTGCAATGATTAAGTCTGTCTGTGGAAAGGCGTCCGTATCTCTAAGAGCTTTTAAACTCATATAACTTGCTGTCCATGGCCCAATTCCATGAATATTTATAAGTTTTTTATAAAAGTCCTCCGTACTTTGGGTAGACTCTAGTGAAAGCTGACCACCATCAACAGCCTTTGCAAAAGCTACTATCGTATCTTTTCTACGATTCGTTGTTTTTAGTGATGATAAATCCCCGTTTATAATATCTTTTGGACGAGGGAAGAGTTTAATTTTTTTACCTTCCCTCTCTAAACCTGAATCTTTACCTAGTAAGTCAATTAGATCCGCCACTAAAGAACGCCCCTGAGCAATACTCACAAGTTGACCCAAAATAGTAGAAACACCTATTTCAAACCCATCCCAGCCCGAGGGCAATCTTGTACCCGGATATTTATGAATGAGCTTTTTGATTTTAGGATCCCTTTCTAGGGCATTTGTAACGACGAGCGGATCCATATCTATATCTAAAAAATTTCGCACCTGACTAAGTATCATATGAATTTTCGACGTATCAGGAAAATCTATTTCAACATTTACCATAGATTTATCTGCTTGGTTCCACATCGTGACTGTACCGACTTTTCCCTCAATTTCTACTACGCGGCATATCTTATCATCATCAAACCACTCAAGGTCTCCTACTTTATGAGATTTATAAAAATGTAGTAAATTATCAAAATCAAATGGCGGTCTGTAAGATAATGAGATCTGGATCGAAGAACCTCCTTTTACCTTGTGCTTTCTAATAGTAGTCGGAGTCTGTCTAAATTTTTCTTTAAAGGCAGCGTTGTATCTACGAATGGACGAAAAACCAGAGGCGTAGGCAACTTCAGTAATCGGTAAGTTTGTTTCAACCATTAATTTTCTGGCTAAGTGCAATCGATTTTCAAATGCGATTTGCTTTGGTGTTCTTCCAATCTCGTCGTTAAAGAGTCTTCTTAGGTGTCTTGCACTCACTCCGAATTTTGCAGCAAAATCATCTTCGTTAAATTGAATGACATCTGTTGAGTTTAAAATTTTTAAGGCCCTTTTTACGGTTGCTGATTTGCCAATCCATGCAGGTGAACTTGGAGCTGCTTCTGGCCTGCAACGCTTACAAGGGCGGTAGCCTGCTTTTTCAGCCTCAAGATAGTTCGCAAAAAACTCAATATTGTGTCTTTTAGGTTTTGCAGGACAAATGGGCCTACAATAAATTCCTGTGGTTTTTACGCCAATAAAAAATTTGCCATCAAACCTATGGTCTCTGGCAAGCATGGCCTGATAATATACGTCCTCTTTTTTCATGTAGCTTAGATATCACGTAAAACTAGATATTTATAGCTGTTTTCGGACATCATCGTTTTTGCATGTAATTGTAATTTTTAAGAGTTTAATTTACCCACTAAAACTCGTAAACGGTTTATAATCGTAAATAAAGAACCCACCGCGACTACGCACATACCACTTACTAATGCATAATTGGTATGAGTAAAATAATACTCAATCATCCATGCTACTAAAGTTACATTTAAAATAAACATGCGGTGCTGTTTTGCCATGGGGCCTCTAAAGTCATGACCTTTACCCATGGCTGCTCCTAAGACTCTAATATAGGCCGTAAATACAGCTAATACGCTTGCTACCCAACCTAAATCCTTACCCCATACATATGGTATCGCAAGACTTGCACCTAAGATAATAATCACATCAGAAATTCTATCAGGGAAATCATTAAAAATTTCACCGGCGGGTGTTTTCTTTCCCCCCTCGATTGCCATTAGACCATCGATCAGATTACAGAAAAGTCGCATTTGAATACCAGCAAAAGCTAAAAACCAGTATAGCCACACATTACTTGAATCAGGAGATAGGTGGTAAAATCCATAGGCACTAAGAGCGGCAAAAACAACACTCATTACAGAGATTTGGTTTGGCGTTAAACCAAGCTTTACAAGTGTCCCACCCATTTTTTGAAAAAAACCAATATCTCTTGATGATAAGTCTCGACGATTCTCCATTATAAACTCCCAATCTTACGTAAATATTAAAAAATAAAAAATCGATGGCATAGTAAAAATAATGCTATCTAGACGATCTAAAATACCACCATGTCCTGGTAAGGCATCACTAAAATCTTTGGTACCAAAGTATCTCTTAATAGCCGAAAAGGTCAAATCACCTAAGATGCCAGTAACTGAAATAATCATTCCCATACTGGCTCCTCTAACAATACTGAAGCCTGCAAAGTGGCTAAATACAAATGCCCCTAAAGCAGTGGTCACTATAAAACCACCGATAAAGCCTGCATCGGTTTTATTTGGACTTAGTAGCGGTACCCATTTGTGCTTTCCAAATGCTTTACCGCATAAAAACTGAGAAATATCGTTTAACTCAGTAAGAAGAATCACAAAGAACAGTAAATACAAAGCCTCACCTTGTGTTGAGGTTTTGATAACTGATAAGTAAAGACTAGGTAGATATGACAATAAGTGAAAAGTAAGTATCAACCCGGTATAGCTAGAAAAAATATCAGGAAGTCTTGCTACCTCGCCAGATATAATTAATAAAATCGCAGTTCCTATAAACATAAATAAAATCGGAATAGCAAAATATAAAGACCAATTGTTAGAATATAAAGTATAATATTGTAAGCAAGTAGCGACGATCACCAATGTAGCGATAGGTTTTTTTAATTTAACCAATCTACTATGCTTTTGATACTCAAATAAACAGAGAATGCTAATAATACAAAAGCCAATCAATAATCCGTAAGGAGCTGTACCTAAGGTTAACAAAATAAAGCCTATAATTAACCACCAGCTTTTAATGATCACGGCCACTTTTTGCAGAGTTTGATTTTTAGGATTATTTTTTAATAAAATTAGATTTAGCAGATTTGCTAAAGAGATCAGTCCAATCGAGACACTGGCTAAAATTAAAAACGTTGAATTCACTTCTAAGCTCCCCAGCAAAAAATAATATACGCCTACACCTGAAGGTTAAAGTATGTGCTAAATTTAGTCTAGAGCTTACAAAGAC
>JAGRAL010000052.1 GCA_020434605.1 Bdellovibrionales bacterium | reverse complement strand
TGCTTTTTCTTTGAGTATATTCGTCTGTTTGTTAGACTTTAAGTATGAAAAAACGCCATTGGCTCATCGTTGTACTTCCCCTTCTGTTAGTATGGATTATAGATCGCGCCACAAAAGTATGGGCTTCTGGCATTGTTGGCTTTCAAGATTTTGGCTTTTTTGGATTTGTCTTACATCATAACCATGGAGCAATGCTCGGTTTATTTTCTAGTTTACCTCCCTTACTACGCGTAGTCTCATTGTCTGTTGGTGGAGCATTTTTAGTATTCTCCTATATTATCATACAGTATTTACTGCCCAATAAGTCGCTGACTCTTAGAGCCGGAATGTCCATGCTTCTAGGTGGAATTCTTGGAAATGTTTACGATAGAATCGTATACGGTTATGTGATCGACTTTTTAATTTTCAAAGGATTTGGAAAAATTAGCCCCGCTATGAATTTAGCTGATGTTTTGCAGTGGTTTGGCTACGGCATGATTATTTATGCCTGCTTTAAAGAAAGTAACTTATTGTGGCCTGAGCAAAATTTAAGAAAGTCATATTGGGTAAACCCTAAGTTTCAGCTTAGATACTGCTATATACTAGGGGCCTTAGGATTTGCACTATCATTAATCGCGGGCGTATTTTCATACACGTACATTCGTATCACTTTAGAGAACATGCCCAACATGACAATTGACATAGAAAAGCAATTTCTACATCCCTACATTGTTACATACGCAATGTTAACATTTGGTTTTTGTGTAGTTTTATTTTTAGTAGGCTTAATTATTTCACACAGAGTTGCAGGTCCTGTATATGCCTTTGAAAATTACATTAACGATTTAATCAACGATAAACCTAGGGCATTAAAGTTACGTGCCGGGGATGAATTCATGCATCTAGAAAAAGCGGCTGCCGAACTAACTAAAAAGATGCGGCAAATTCTTAAAGATCAATAGCCCGCCATACCCCTAACATCTAGTATCTTATTAACATAAAATCTTTTATCACGCATTTCTTGCGTGCAAAGAGCGATAACGTAAGGTTGATCTGGATTTAACACCAAACCTTTTGGATGTATCTCACGGTAGTAATTTGTTTTAACACTTGATGTTTGATAATTGATTTCAACTGCTCTTTTTGCTTTTATCGCCTCATACAGACTAGTAGTTATTTGCGTAGTAACAAATTTTTTCATCGAAAATGTTTCCCAAGTAAGAGGTTTTTCTTGGATTTCTTCTAACTCTAAAAAAGTTGTGTCCGACTCTACTCTTGACATGCAACGATGAAATAACTCTAAACATGCCTTTGAATCATCAAGAGCTCGGTGAGCAGTTCCTTGATCTAACTTTAAAAATTTAATAAGAGTCTGCAATTTATGATTAGGACTTTCTGTAATCAGGGCTCGGGATAACAAGCTAGTACACAGCGCTAGATTATTAGGATACTTTACATTTAGTCTCTCAATTTCGATAGCTATGAAACCCAAATCAAACTGTACATGGTGTCCAATTATAATTGCATTATCAATGAACTTTAAAAAATCCGGTAAAACTTGATCAATAGTTGGAGCATCAGCGACCATCTCATTGGTGATTCCATGTATGCCAATAATAAAGTCAGACATTGGCTCACTTACTTTTACAAGCGATTGAAATGTATCTACGATCTTACCATCTTGGTATTTTACAGCAGCAATTTCACAGATTTCAGAAACCAGCGGATACGCTCCAGAAGTCTCTATATCGATAGCGATTACTGGCAATTCATAGGGTCGCTTACTTTTTGATAACATGAGTGAGGAATAGCAATAGATCCGTCAAAAAGCTACTACTTTTGCTTTTTCTTACGGCTTTCAACCTTCTTAACAATATCCTCGTATACAGATTGGCGCACTTTACCAGCTCCTAGCTCTGTTTCGATTTTTCTAGGTGCTCCGCCGTCTGTTAAGCGAGATTTTTGCTTGATTGAAAATATAATACTACCAGCTGGCATTCCTGATGGAGGAAGAACTTCAGCCTTTTTAACATTCTTTTCAACTTTGATCGTAACTGAAGGATGTTTAATAACTGTTTCTAAATATTTTTTTAAAATATATGATCTCTGCAGTGCTACCCTGTCAGCAGTTTCAATGTTTTTACCAGGTACAGTTTCTACATAAATCTCTGAATCAATGGTAACAATAGCATCTTCAAGACCTACTGTTAATTTTCTAATTTTCTCCATCACATCTGCAAACTGACTTGAGATTTGAGCTCCTCCAATTTGAAATAGCATATAGTCATAAATCTCAAAATCAACTTGGTCTTCGTTGATCGAAACACTTTTAGCTAAAAGCCCGATATCTTCAGCTATTTGATGCAAGATGATTTCTTGATTACCCATCGACATAATATTAGGCGTGTAATCAACTGGCTGTAGCATTTTTTGTAATGTGCCCAATGGTTCATTTGCTAGATCTAAGAAAAGTTTTTCAAGGGTTAGTTTGGCTCCATAACTTGAAAAATCATGTTCTAGCATACTTGGACCAGTAAAATAACTAGCTATTTGCTTCTTAACATCTTCTGATTGACTCATTAGCCACATCACAAGAAAGAACGCCATCATAGCTGTCATAAAGTCAGCAAACGCAACCTTCCAAGCACCACCGTGGTGACCCGCGATGATGTTGTACTTTTTAATAATGATGGTTTGCTTTGCGTTCTTAGCCAAGTTTCACCTATTTCTTTTTAGTCAATTCATCCATCTCATTAAAAGATGGTCTTACGTGAGGTGGTATCACTCTTCTTGCTGCATCCACGCATACTAATGGAGGCGCACCTTTCTGATTTGACACCAGGGCTGCTTTAATTGCTTTGAAAAAATAAGATTCATCATTTAAATCAGAAGCTATCTTAGATGCAATCGGTCCGATAAAACCGTAACATGCCCAAACCCCCATGAACGTGCCCACAAGAGCGGCAGCAACGGACATACCGATAGTCTCAGTACCCTGATCTAGCTTACCCATCGTGATAACGATACCAAGAACCGCCGCAACGATACCTAAACCTGGTAGTGCTTCTGATATTACCTGCATGATATGTTGAGATTCGTGTTCTTCTTCGTGCATAGATTTAATATCTTGGTCTAGTAAGTCATCCACATCGAATGGTGAAATATCTGCGGATAAAGTAATTTTCATTGTATCACACATAAAAGAAAGCGCGTGATGGTGATGTAACAAATAAGGAGATTTTTTAAATATCTCTGAAGATTCTGGCTTTTCAATATGCGCTTCGATGGATTGCGGTCCATCTTTTCTAAATGTTTGAAAGAGTTGAAACATTACTGATAGAAGTTCATTGTATTGCTCTTTTTTAATACCAGAGTACGTGAGAGCTTTGATCACCATTTTGATAAGCGCTAGAACTTTTGATAACGGTGCCATGATAAATGCAGAGCCAATAGCAGCACCGAAAATAATAATTACTTCTGTGGGCTGGATTAATATACCTATTTTACCATGATGCATAAGGTAACCAGCCATAACCGTCGCGACACCAAAGATGATTCCAAAAAATCCCATATTGCATTCCTAGTTGAGTTCTTGATTATCATCTCGGAATCATTACAGAAAAGTTTGATATTCTATGTTAAGTTCTAGACCTTGGTACCACTAGATACTACAAGGCCTAGTCTAGTCTTATAATTTTTTTAATCGTAGAAGTTCTTGGCGTAATTCTCTGATAAGAGACATTTGATTGGCGATGATCAATTCTTTTTGCTCGATCACCTCAGCTAGTTCTTGCATTCGGGCTTCCATATTGCGTATCAAGGTTTGTTGTCCTCGAATCATTTCATCAATTTGAGACTCCACATTCTTAATAGAAATCGTATTATCCATCTGCTTCCCCCATTAAAAATTCTAGACTAAAGCTGGAAAGATATCTATCGTAAAATAGATGGAAACTGTTCTTCAAATAAGCGAAAAACTCAAAAAATTAGAAAACACTAAGAATCCTGTAGTCTTAGCTTTTTCAAATTATTTAAAGCACTACAAAGGTCCAGCTGACACATTTGATTTACACACTTTAGAGGGCTTTTGTCGTCGAGCTTATAGCTTTGAATATTGGCGCAGCGAAATGCCTAATTTTCAAAACCATCTAAAAAGAATACTTGGATATGTGTTTTCAGAGGCCGAATGCCGAGAGCTTTCTAAAAGCTATTTCTTACAAAACCTACAGATTATTTCGATTGAAAATAAGCGAGATTTTTTACCCATCATAGAAAAGTATGCTGAAACAAAAAATGTAAGCTACCGATATTTCAGTGTTGGTGCAAACGACATACTTGTTGTTTATACCTGGAAAAACGGTAACAAAGCGCTACAAATTCTTAATACTAACTGCTTTATCAATGAAGCCAGTATTAGCCCTCTAACTACCGACGAAATCATTTATTATGATGCAAGTATGGAGATTTTGCCATTTACCTTAAACCAAGTAAATATAGGCTCGTTTCAAAATATCGTATTTGAGAAGAATTACCACAATACTAAAATTAAAAGCCTAAGAGGTTATACCCTTCAATGCGTAGAAGAGAAAACCATTACAAACCTACAAGAACACTCAAAACTCTTCTACTCTCTTAAGCGTCTAGAGAGCTTACTTGTCGGCAAAGACCACCACCCTTTATATGAAGAATTGACCCGTCTTTTAGAGGATGCTCTAAAATTACTACACTCTAAAGACCCTAGAGCTCAGCGCCTGGCCTATACAGCGCTTGAGAGAGGAAAAAATGCAGTCGAAAATATTTTTCCTAATGACAAACTACTACAACTCCTACTAAAAGAAGTTGCAGCCAATTTGCAAAAAGCACTAGAAGGGTCCGATCTCCATGGAAGTACGTCTCAATAAATTTTTAGCCACACAAGGTATTGCCAGCCGCAGAAAAGCCGATCTACTCATTGAAAGTGGTGAGGTCACAGTTAATGGTAAGCGTGTATTCGAATTAGGTGTTAAAATTGACCCTTCCGTTGATAAAGTAAAGGTTAATGGAAAGCTGGTTCAAGCCAAAAGCGAAGAGCTACTATACCTAATGTTTCATAAACCTAAAAATGTAATTACAAGTCTTGAGGACCCATTAGGTCGCCCCACAATCACTGACTATCTAGCTCGCTTAAAGACTAAGGTATTTCCCGTTGGTCGTTTAGATTGGGATTCTGAGGGCTTACTCTTACTCACTAATGATGGCGATTTTGCTAACCAAGTAAGTCATCCAAAATATAATATCCCTAAGCGCTATCTAGTAAAAATTGGCGGCAAGATAACACCCACTATGATCAATAAAATGAAGCGCGGGATGTCTATTCCCGAAGGCGGTAGAGTATCAGCAAAACGTTTAGAACGAATTGCTAAAAAATCTACGCCGCAAAATGATTGGCTTATCATCGAAATCACAGAAGGTAAAAACCGTCAGATTAGAAAGATGTTTGGTAATTTTAAACTTGATGTTTTAAAACTACATGGGGTTGCTATTGGCGGACTAGAGCTAGGAACGCTAAAACGCGGAGAATTTAAAGTCCTACTTAAAAAAGATTTAGAAAAGATATTTGAAGATCCGCACAAAGAAAAAAAGACTAAATTAAAGAGCAAAAAAATAATTTCTGAAAATGACTGATAAAGCGATTAAAATAATTCACCACAATAAAAAAGCTAGCCATGATTACCAGCTTTTAGAAAAATTAGAAGTTGGAATGGTTCTCACTGGTAGTGAGATAAAATCTATTCGTGGTGGTTCATGTAACCTAAAAGACGCATATGTTTTAATTGAGCGCGGTGAGCTTTACTTACACAAAGCCCACATTAGCACTTATAAAGAAAGTACTCACAACAATCATGCCCCAGAGAGAAAAAGAAAGTTATTAGCTCACAAAATCGAAATCGAACGCTTAGACAGAAAAGCTACAGCATCTGGATTAACTATAGTTGCTACTAAAATTTATTTAAAAAACGGAAGAGCTAAATTAGAAATAGCCTTAGCAAAAGGTAAAAAAGCCCATGATAAAAGAGCCGCTATCAAGAAGCGAGATGTGGGTCGTGAGATTTCTCAAACTCTAAGGAAGAACCGTTAAGTTGTTCGTATTTATACTCCACCAAATGCTTCCATAAATCCCTAGACCTATGAGCATTTTTAGAAATTTCTAAGCTCATCATTTTATTTAGCTCACTCATGGATTGCCTTTGTAAAGCTTTATAAAAGTAGTTATACGCATCTACAAGCTCCGTATAGTCATCCCCTGCACGCACCTTAACTTCAGGCTGACTCCAGTCCCCCTTAGTTAAATGCAGTAAGTGTCTTTTCATCACCTGTAGAGGAAATAAAATAGAGTTAAGGATTTTTAAAGTAGTAAATACCACAAAAATATTAAGTCCTAATAAGGAGCCTGCTAATATATTTTGTATCCAACGACGCTCAAACTCTAGATTAGATACAAAGTTTGGCGAGTGTGCATAGGCATAATCAATGAATATCTTATAGTTCTGCTCAATAAAATACCAAGCCACGCTGTAAGCAAATAAACTAAAAACCCCTACACCACCCGCAAGTACGAGTGTGTATTTCCATTGAAACTTACTGTCGATTAACTGAAATCTTCTATGCTTAAAAGTATATAACCTAGTTAATCTTTGACCTTGTTTCCACCACATATAGATAGACTATAAGTATTTGTCTTTTTTCGAAAGCTTATCTATGCTTAAAGCATGAATACAAAACATAAGTCTCTGAGAAATTTTTGCCTATTATTCCTTTGTCTGGGCTGCAGCTCGACTAGCGCCTCAAACCAAAGCTCCTACAAAAGTAGAGCTTTTGAAGCTGTAAGCTATAAAAGCGATCAGGAGCAGATTGAAAAAATGAGAGCTGCTATCCCTGAAGACATTAGACAAAGTAACGACACAAAATCGTACATATTGAGCTTTTTCAAAGATCGTACAAAAAACCCAAATGACATTAAATCTAGTTTTCAAAAAGATCTGATAAAAAAGCGAAGCCAGTCACAAAAAATTTTAACAAAAGAGCGACAAGATTTTAATAATGAAGAAAAAAAATCTAGAGATGCTTTTTTTAAAGAGCAAAAAATCGAACGCGATAGTTTTTCAAAATCTTACGCCAAAGACAGAGAAAAACTTAAAGATCACTATAACCAGCAAAGCGCACAGAAAAAAGAGTTTTTAGCGAACCAAAAAGATCGTAGAGATGATTTTTCAGCAAAGCAACAGGTTGTAAGAAAAGATTTAGATGCTTATTTTAAAGATCTAAGAAGCTCTTTTGACGAAGAGTGGAAGTTATACAAAGACGAGTACAACAACAGTAGAGAGGCCAAGAAAAAAGAAAAAATTTTACTAGAAAAGGCCGCGCGCTCAAACCCTAAATACTTAAAAAATGACTTGGATAAATATTCGCCTGAAGTGCAAAAATTAATCTTAGAGTTAGATGAAATGCACAAAAAGACCGGCGAAGATCTATAAAAGTATATTCCAGCTAACGCCAATAGTGTAAGTAGTTCCACCAATAGAGTAACCTGGTGCACCGATATCGTTACCAGTTTTAACAACGTCTTTATCCTTCAGACTATGCATTTGCATATCGATATAAAACTTACTTGGGTTGTCTGACAAAAGAGGTGTGCTATCAAGCAACCGACCATAACCAATCCCTATCATATAGCGATCAGAATCTAGGTAGTTTAAATTTCCTTCTGGCTCTGGAACCGGTGTTGGACGATAACCAAGACCAATTATGTACTCATTCTTACCTGATTTATACATTGCAGATACTTTAGGTGTTAAAATGTCATCGTAATCTGAAGACTCTAAAAACTGTTCAAAGGATGTATCTGAGTCAAATTTCATAACTACTGATGAACCTGAAAATTTTGACCATCTCTCCCAGTCAACCGAAGCGTGAAAATCCCAATTAAGCCCTTGATATGAGTACCCCAGACTAAGTATCTCTGGGTCGTAATATAGCGAAGAACTTCCCTCAAAATTTACAGGAATTGGACTGCTCGATAGAACGTTTACATTATTATTTGCATCAAACACCATCTCAGCATCTCGCTCCCCAACATAATTAAATCCAATAAAGTGAGATTCAGCTGGATTCCAAATTAATCCAAAAATAGGAGCAATACTTGGTTTTACTTCTAATTTAATATCAACGGTAGATGTTCTAGGGTTTAGATTGTCAGACGCAGGAAGTGTGGTTTGTATGGTAGAGCCAGTAGTCATAAAAAAATGAAACCCTACGCCAAGATGTAGGTTATCCATAGGTGACCAAGCATAGGCCCCACTTAGTGTTATTCTTTGTGTATCAGCAAAGTACATTGCGTACTGGGGGTAATATGCACTTTGCGTTTCAACACCAACTAGTTTTTCAGTAGGAATACTTAAATGCACTCCTATACTTTTCTTTTTACCTTCTTTTTCAAATACAAATATTGAACTTAAAAATAAGCTATTCGTATCGTCCACATCTGTATCGACATCACCAGTGTTGTTAGTGTTTGAGCCACCAATGTATTCATTTTCGATCACTACATCTTTAGGGGCATCAAAGTTATCGGTCGCATATATCCAACCTAAATTAAACTGCGATTTATCGTAAAGATTTTGCATGGCTGGATTATAGAGCGAGCTTGAAGCTTCATAGGGTATATTTTTATTTGCTCCCAGTAGAGCCGTTGACGAAGCCCCCACACCGTATAGCGATTGCAAATCACAAAAGGCACTTACTGCTAGTAAAAATAAATATAACATTACTTTAACCTCTTATATAACTGTAAATAATCATCAGGGCTTAAATCTTCCGCCCTTGCATTCAGTGAAATATTCATATCATTAAATATATTTAAAACTTCATCCGCTGGCAAAAGAGCGGTTAAGTTCTTTTTTAATAGCTTTCTTCTTTGCGCAAACGCCGCCTTCACTAGCTTTAAAAATTTGTTAGGATCAGCTACGTCAGTTTGTTTTTTCTTAAAGTGCAAAATACGACTGGCAATTTTAGGAGGTGGATAAAAATCTTTTGGGCCAGCATCAATCACAAACTCAACATCCCAAAAAACTTGTGCCAAGACACTGATAAGCCCGTAATTTTCGCCTTTTTCTTTAGATTGAATTCTTTCGGCCACTTCTTTTTGAAACATTAAAACCATGGCATCCAAGTTTGAAGCTAGCACACTCATATCAATGACAAGACTAGCAGAGATTTGATACGGCAAATTAGAAATGATCACACTTGGCTTTTGCAGTAAGGTTGACCAGTCTACCTTTAGGGCGTCTTTAAAAATTACATCTACACCCTTTTCTTTCCAATACGCTACGAATGTAGAATCCAACTCAATAAGGCTAAGATCTCTTTTTTTCTCAATAATCGGCTCTGTTAATGCTCCAAGCCCAGGGCCTATCTCATATACTTTATGTGTTGGATATGCATCCAAGATTCCAACCGCACGGTCTATGGGTAACTGATGAATCAAAAAATTTTGTCCCAAGTTTTTTTTGGGGTAAATCTTTAGTTCTTCTAACTTCTTTTTTAACTCTACTAACTTATACATGTTGAAACTTTACTGACGAGCTAGAAGCACTAAGAGACAAATCGTCTCTCTCCCCTCGTTGAAAATGTTGAATGCCGGCATAACCTATCATCGCCGCATTGTCGGTGCAGTAACGAATAGGAGGTATGACCAATGCAATGTTTTTTTCTTTACATAAACTTTCGGCTTTATCTCGAAGCCTAGAGTTAGCACTTACACCACCAGTAATCACTAACCTTGGTGTACGTTTCTTTTTAGTAAAGTGTATCTTTAAAGCCCACTCTACTTTTTGCAAAAGTGCATCTACGATAGCCTCTTGGTAAGAAGCACATAGATCATTAATGTTATCCTGAATTTCAGACCCGCTCATAGACTGCAACATACGACTAGCGGACGCCTTTACGCCAGAGAAGCTAAAAGACAAATTACCCTTACCCAATAATGCTCTTGGAAATTCATAGCGGCTAGGGTCACCATTTTTTGCCTTCTGATCTACATGGGGACCACCGGGATATGGAAGACCAGCCAATTTAGCGAATTTATCAAAAGCTTCACCAGCAGCATCATCCAGCGTGGTTCCTAGTATTTCATACTTACCCAAATCATGTACTACGTATAAAGATGTGTGCCCACCGCTAACAGCCAAAGCTAAAAAAGGATAATCAAAATCTGTAGGAGGTTGGTACTTATCATCTTTTAAAAAGGGAGCTAACAAATGACCTTCTAAGTGATTCACACCTAAAAAAGGTTTATCAAATGTCATGGCCAGAGTTTTTGCCGTAACAAGACCTACTAAAAGGGATCCTAGCAGACCGGGTTCGGATGTTACACAAATTCCGTCTAAATCTTCTATTTTTAGATTTGCCTTTTGCAAACAGATTTCAACTAAAGGAAGTAGTGAGGTGTTGTGGCTACGACTTGCTATTTCCGGTACAATTCCACCAAAGACAGCGTGATCTTTATCTTGGCTAAGAGAAGCGACTTGGTACACCCATCCATCGGAGCCGACAATGGCAACGGATGTATCATCGCAGGATGTCTCGATAGCGAGAACTTTATTAAAGCTATTTGCACTCATGAGTAGAGTGCAAAAAAGCCTACTTTTTCAATTGATTCAACCTATATTTTGCGCTTCTGGCAGATTTCGCCTTGGGAAACTTTTCAATCACTTCTGTATAAAAAGCGCGGGCTTCGTCTTTCATGTTAAGCTCTTGAAAACACACACCAATTTTATATGTAGCCTCAGAGTAATTTTTGCCCTTAGGAAAGTTATCTCGATACTTGTTATATTCTAAAATAGCATTCTTCCAGTCTGATCTCTTAAATAAAGACTCCCCTTTTTCAAAAGGGTCTTCTCTACCACTAGAAGGTTTCGCTTCAGCAGATCTTGCTGCCTGAGAATTAGTGGCTAGCTTTTGATTCATCTGAGATTCAAAAAGCAGTAATGTCTCGCTAAATGAAATCAATCGCTTCTCTAAAGCATCTACTTTTTGCGCCAGATTTTCTTGATTTTTATTTTGCTCAGACATCTGCATTCTATGCTGCAGTTCTTCTACCTGTCCATTTAACCTACGAACCTCTTCAAGTAAGTTCTGATAATCTGATGCTTGCTCTGCAGCTTTTGGAGTGGACATACGACCACTTGTTGCTCGGCTTGGTCCATCTGAAGAATCAAAACGCCCGTCAGCCGTTTTAATGTCGTTACGACTTTGCAATCCACCTGGACATCCCATTAATCCTAAACATAAAAAAATGATTAATTTTTTCATTGTACTACGTCTCCACTTTTAAAGCGTTTCAATCGGGTTAAGTTCTCTGCCTTTTCGGCAAATGCCTTGGCTTGAAGAAAATTCTCTTTTGCTTCTTCATATCTACCATCTTTATATAGCAAAGTTGCTGTTCTATAATACTCGCTTGCTTGATGCCAATGAGAAGGAGAATATTTGACTGCTTCTACGTTCTTTGCAGAATCAATAGCAGATCGGGCTAACGAGTATTCCAGTAATGGTACTGGAGTCGTACAGCCCGATATAAAAAACAAAAAACAAAGACTAGTTGCTAAGCGGAACAAAGTTGGCACGACGATTTCTCGCATGTGCAGATTCAGAATCACCTTCATCTAACAGGCGCTCTTTACCGTAAGAGATTACACTTAAAGAAGATTTTTTAACTCCAAGACCTACCATGTAAGACTCAACAACTTTAGCTCTTCTTTCACCAAGCGCTAAGTTGTACTCAGTAGAACCACGAGTATCACAGTGTCCTTCGATTTGTAATTTTGTACCGCTTCTAGCTTTTAACCAAGCCGCGTTTTGTTTTAATGTAGCTTTTGCTTCAGGGCTAAGTGTAGCTTGATCGTAACCAAAGTTAATTGAACTTAAACCTTGGATTTGTCCGCTATCACTACCACGAGCATCAAATGACATGTCTTCTGCAGAGATTCCTCCGCTAGACCCATCATCGCCTTTCTTTTTTGACGAAGAACACGCCGCTAAACCAAATATTAATGCACCAACAAGAAGAAATTTTTTAAACATCGTTAGACTCCTAGTGAAAGTTACTCACTAGGACATTTTAAGAGCATAGCTACTGAAGTCAAACTTTTCCGTTGTCCCTCTACTTCGAACTATGATTGAATGCCCTCTATGAAAAAAATTTTACTCCTATACTTTTTGCTTTTCCCCACTACGACCTTCGCAGCAAGCTGGCAAAAGCAGCAAAGCGATCACTTTACAATTATCTATAATGCAAAGCAGCGCCAACTTGCTACCTATTAGCTGAGTATTGCTGAAAAAGTTTACTCTGAACTCATACCTGTATTTAAGGAAGCACCTACTAATACGTATTTAGTACTAACGGATTACTATGATTTTAGTAATGGAGCAGCTACCGTCTTTCCAGCTCCTACGGTTTATTTATATCCAAACTTACCGGATACAAACGATAGTATTGAAAACCACTCTTCTTGGGCCTACATGTTACTTAAGCATGAGTATACCCACATCTTAAACATGCACCCTGTGCATGGAGTACCCGGTGCACTTAGTTGGATTTTTGGTGCTTGGGTTAGACCAAATATGTTTTTACCGCACTGGTACTTAGAAGGTCTAGCTGTGGAGAGAGAAAGCGATGGCAATACACGCTTTGGCCGACTAAACTCCCCATTTTATCAAGGTTTGCTACGTGCTAACGTCTTAGAGGGGAAGCTAGAAAAAGAAAGTGTCGATCGCTATGCCTCGTTTGACGTCCCACTCTACCCTTATGGAAGCCGACCTTATTTCTTTGGGTCTTTTTACTGGCAATATTTAACAAAAACATATGGTGATGAACTCATATACGATCTTAACCAGGATTACTCCAAAAGAATACCTTGGTTTATTGAGGCGCCTCTGGCTAACCGCACAGACCTAACCTATTCAGACAACCTGCAAGATGCC
>JAGRAL010000051.1 GCA_020434605.1 Bdellovibrionales bacterium | reverse complement strand
ACATAATTATCAGGATACGAAATAGGTCCGCCTGCCAACCTAACACTAACTTCAAAGTCGTTTGCAGAGTTTGCATCTATATCTCTATTAACTATATTTAATGTATTATTGTCAAAAAACCCTATAACTACATCTTCACTTTGGATTTTATGAGATTCCCAAGCAGATGAGCTATTAGGATGTACTTCGTAGCGCTCAGGCAAGCGGATATGAGTGGCGGCTTTAGTCGTAGTCACCTGACTTTCAAAGTCTTCAAACTGTTTTTGATAAAAAATATTTCTAACAAAAACCATATTGTCGTCATAGAGTTTATAGGTAAACTTTTTACCTCTAAAAAATTCTATGTTAAACCAACCACCCATAATATATTCTTTAAATATCTTAACAGACGGGATCTGAGCTTCCGTATACCCAGCCGGTCGATTCGGTTCATAGCTACCTATTAATATACCGGTTGGACCTAGTGGGCTTGTTCCAATTTTACCAGCAACTGTCGCAATCCCCGCTGACGTTCCGGCATCTTCCCAGGTATTCAGAGTTACTTGTAAAGCTCCCCCCTGGAAAGTTACATTTAACTTATGCGAGTAAAAGAAGGACAGGTTTTCATCCTCATTTTGAAATACTAATAATACCTGGATCACACGCCCTGTGCCATTGGGAAAGTTTTGTGAAAAGTTAATCGCCGATGGAAACTGACAATTTGTAATTGCTGTATTGTGATCACAGTCCCATTCTTTTACAGCTGTTTTACCATCATAATGAATATTGGCTACTAAGTGTGCTGGATAATAGCCAGACGGAACCGCTTGAGAAGATAAACTCTCACTAGCCTTATTAAATGCACTTAAATCTAAATTAATAGACATATTCTCGTCCAACTGACGAGTACACGAGATAGAAAGTAAAATAAGACCAAATACGAACAGCTTCATTAGTGTCTTATCGGCTTAGATTTATTTAAGGATGAGCTTTTATCATATTAAATCACATTATTTTTTTATTTAATTTGAATGAATCATTTCGAAACTATTTGCGAACAAGTTTGTATCAAAAATAAAAGCTTTGGTCTGTGAGAATATAAAGACTTGTTTAAATAATTTTTAACAACTAGAGCGAAGTGAACACTTCTAAACTTTAAGATCTTGTCGGTTATTATAAAAGCCAGATTGCTCTAGTCTCCGTGAACAATCTGGCTTTAACCCCAAGTGGCGACAACAAACCAAAACCTATCAATACTTTTGTACTAAAGCCCCCCGGCCCTCATTAGTACTTATGCCCCCAAGCACGAGACCATAGTACAGCATAATTTTACATTTAAAAAGCAAAATGACAACTAGACTGTCATTTTGTAAATATTACTGTCAATTTGACAAATACACTGCTTTAAACTAATATAAGGCATATGACAAAAGAAATTGTATTGAATGAGCTATTGCAAGAGATCAGAAAAAACTATCAGCTTTTAAAAAAGGGCGCAGACTTTGTCCATAAAAGTACTCCGGTAACCCCTACAATCCGTGGGATTATGGAAATCTTAAATGATCAAGGCGCAATGACCGTACCCCACTTAGCTAAACTTAGATATGTCAGCAGACAAAGTATCCAGGTCGTTATGGATCAGTTGTTAGCAGC
>JAGRAL010000050.1 GCA_020434605.1 Bdellovibrionales bacterium | reverse complement strand
TTTTTAGTAACCATACTATGTTTGTTTTCAGCGACTGTGTTTGCAAAACCTAGTAAAAATGCAGAGTCGATTCGTCTTGCTAACGTGCTACTTGATAACCCTGCGGTAGCTGCAGAATTAAGTGAAGCGAACGTAAATATTATCGATTACAGTGTGGCAGAAGAGGGAGTCGGCGGGCAGTATAAGTATACACTTCAAGTTGATCGCACATGCTTTTGCGCACCTAAGCCAGGTACACTTATTATCCATCAAGATTTACGCCCGAGCTACGCTGATGGGGCAATCAAGTATTCTTACGAATTAAAATGGGCTGACCAATAACCGCATACGCGCGTTAGCCCTTAAGTCCAGTTTAGTCTAGTCTACTACCAATTTACTAAAGTCCTAAGACGTTGGGACCGAACTAAAATTGGTAGGGAGATTAGCATGAGACAAGAAAGACATCAGTTAAACGGTAGAAAGTTTTATCCCATTTTAGTACAAAAAGCAGAAACATCCACAGTAGCGTACTTATATAATTTATCTGCTGATGGTTTTTGTATGGCGCTACCTAAGCGTTCTGGAAAAGACTTTTTAAATGATCTAGTACTTGAGACAGAGTCTTTGTTTTTAAGTAACAAATTACATTTATCCATCTTAGATGTGAATGATTCCCTACAAGTAGATATGGGCGATGTTTTAGATGTAAAGATGGCCCCTTTTCGTATGGATAAAGTTAACTGTAAATTTGAGATCGTATTTAGCAGAGAAGATGATAACTACACTTATTTAGGTGGAAAAACACATTATAACGACCAAGAGAGCCGCTCTAAGGTAGTAGAAGAACTAGAGGGGATCAAACAGCGTCAAGAGAGAGAGAAAACAAAAAAGGCCCCTATAAAAGGAGCCCTTTGGTTGGCAGTAAACATTAGTATATTTACGGCTATGGTAAGTTTTTTATCTGCGGCCTGATTGAAGTTTCATTTGCATTTTTGAAATTAAACTAACAGCCATGCGCTCATGCATTTCATACATTTTTAATTCGTCTTTTCTGTATGAGCGTTGTGATGGAGTCAAAGTATCCATCTCTAATTCCATTTCATAATCCATCTTACATGAGCGAATTGTTTCAAGCTCTTTAGTTTGAACTTTGAAAAGCTTTGTCAGACCGCTAAATGGAGCTACTTCTAGCCATTCTTGTTTTTGCTTGTACCAGTTTACCATACGTAAAAAACGAGCTTTATTCTTTGCTAGAGTAAATTCAGGATAAGCTCCCTCTTCCATTGAAAGGATATCCTCATAATTTTTACCGTACTTATTGTACTTAGCAAATTTATCAGCCTCTTTTGATGCGCCTTTTTTAGCTGCAGACGTGATGCTAGTCTTACGTTCGATTTCTAACACTGGACCTCCATAGATGTTTCAGGAATATACAGATATAGCAAAGATTTTGACAAAACACAAGGCGCCACAAGTAAAAGACTGATTTCACTCAGGTTTTATAAAATTTTTGCAATGTGTCTAGATCGCTTACAATACTGTAGAAGGTCTAGGCAAATTGATCCGGTGAAAAGTCCAGATATATCAGATGGTTACAAAATGGGATTTTTTTTCCTAATCATCTCAGAAAAAGTCGCCGATAGGATTATTGTGAGTCAGTATTGATTCATTTTTTTACTAATAAGGGGAGGTTTTTAATGGCACGTTCTCTACTAATCATAGTTAGTGATGACTACATGGAAGTGCAGAAAGTAAGGTCTTGGGCACAACAAAACGGTGTAACCGTAAACGCCTACAACCATTCACAGTGGACTAATGGTCTTGAAGATACAGGATTCCGTTCTGGTCTACATACAGAAGAAGTAAATTTGCAAGCTGGAAGCCAAAGTGTTGGTGGTAAGGTATTAGCATTTCCAAATCGTTTTGTGGACGATAAGAAAGTTCACACTATTAATGAAGTGGAAAAAGATGCAATTGAAAATGCAATTTTAGAGTTTAGAGGCAACCTAACTGAAGCAGCAAAAGCTTTAGGTATTGGTCGCGCTACTTTATATCGCAAAGTAAAGCAGTATCAGATTGATCCTTCAGTAGCTCGCCGTAAAGCAAATCGCGCGGCATAGTTTAACCTCCTAGTGAAAACGGGGGAGTCCTTGTGCTAAGGGCTCTCTTTCGTTTTTTTAGGATTCTCTTGAATTTTTACTATGAAGCACCTAGTCTGTTCTGGTGCTCATACGCATTTGGTGCTTCTTACTTTTAAGTCTTTTTTTTCTTCTGTCGTTTCAATACTACAAAAGCCGTAATTTAGTGATAGCAAGCCGTTGGGTTTGCGAATTAGTAAATGAACATTTCTATGAGTCATCAGAAACATTAAATGTTTGGTATAAAGACTGCCAAAAGATCGCTGAGTCTGTTGCATATAGAACTTCAAAATCGACTCAAATTAGACGTATACAGCGACACCTGTCTTCTTTAGGGGCGTCGCACTTAGAATTATGGAATCCAGCTGAGATGTCGCAGATGTGGCTAGGTGAGGACACCGACACAGGAATCCGTGTTAGACAAATGCAGGGGTATTGGATAGTCACTGAGGTCTTAGAGGATAGCCCGGCTGAGCATCAGGTTGAAGTAGGAGACGAGGTCTTAAAAATAGGGGATAAGCCACCTGTTTTTTCTTCAGATATTAATAAGTTTAAGGGCACTATCACTTTGTGGCGAGATGGAAAAGAGTACCAAATATCAATTCTTCCTCAAAAAATACAATATATGTTTCAGCCGCAAGTAAAAACCTTAGAGAGCAAAAAATATAAGGTTGAGAAAACGGGAGTTTTACGACTGAAAAGTTTTACTCCCGTGTATTTTGACCAAGATGAGTGGAAAAAGTTAATACAGAACGCAGAGGTGTATGACCATCTTGTTTTAGACTTAAGAGGGAATTCGGGAGGTGACTTTGTTGTAATGCAAAAAATCCTTAGCTCCTTTCTGTGTGAACCGACGGATATTGGTTACTTGCTTCAACCAAGAAAGCAGCAAGAGGTGACGGCTACATTTGCGGAAGACATGGATGGTGCCGCACAAATTGATACTATTAAAAAATCTTCTATCGTCGAATTGCAAACCTATGCGGATTACCCCTGTTACTTGGGAGATTTAGATGTTTTGATCGATGCAGATACGGCGTCTACTGCTGAAATATTTGCTGAGGCTATTAAACTGCGTAAAGGAACGCACCTCTTAGGGCAAACCACATCAGGGGCAGTTTTACTTGCCATTTGGTACCCAACGTACTTTGGTAAACAACATTCTCTTTCTATTCCAGTCGCTCTATACAAAAATTGGAAAGATCAAATCATCGAAGGTGAAGGCGTTCGTCCCAATAAGGTTCTTAACTATGAAGTGAATGCTTGGCGAAACGGCATTGATAATTGGTTGTTAGAGGCTGCAAAAGAATAAAGAAATTCTTTAACAATAGATTTAGTAGCGAATCGTTCTTGCTAACAAGCCATGCTTATATAAAGCGGGCAAAAAACGCAAAAAAGTCTTTCTTTTTTTTAGAATACCTCTCACAATATGAAATATAAATACAGGAGATATTATGGCAAGCGCATCTACATCTGAGATTTTTTCTTGTTCAGTACAGGATTTTTATAAAATAATTACGGACTACGATAAATATGCAGATTTTTTAGATGAAGTAAAAGCTTGTCGCGTGCTTGAAAAGCAAGGTGATAAGTGGCTTGTAGAATATCAGGTTAGTGTAATTAAAAGTTTTAAATACAACTTGTGGATGGATCACTCTAAACCCAACCAAGTATCTTGGACATTTGCTGGTGGAGACCTATTTAAGGAAAGTAAGGGATCTTGGGTATTAGAAGATGAGGCCGGTAAAACCAGAGCGCACTATTCGGTGGAAGCAAAGTTCTCTATGTTCGTCCCTGGGCCGATTACAAAAGGTCTAATTGCAGCTAATTTGCCTAATATGATGAGTGCTTACACGAGACGGGTAAAGGAACTTTATGGAAAATAAGCCTCCCTATGATGAGTCCGATGAAGATGGCAGAATAAAGCTGATCCCTGAGATCGTAAAGAAGCTACTGGCAACAGGGGTAAGCGCTGCCTTTTTGACGGAGGAAGGGATTCGGGCGTATTTACAAGATCTAAAGCTCCCTAAAGACATACTCGGCAAACTCATAGATGGGGCCAATAAATCAAAACAAGATTTGATGGACCGTGTAGGAAACGAGATTGTTACTATCATCAAAAAGATCGATTTTGTGAAGGAAGCCTCTAGGTTTGTTGAGGAGCATAAATTCAAAGTTTCAGCCGAAATCGAGGTTGTAAGAAAGACCAATGATAAAGGCAATAATTGACTATAAGCTAAGGCTTTTCTATACCCTCTACCGTGGGCATAAGAGGGAAAATCAAGTATTATCAAGCCAAATATAGTAAGCTGTTTTCAAAGCCAAAGGCTTCGTTTTACTCTCTCCAATTAGAAGAAATCTTAGAGCTGCGGTTTTCTGATTTAAAGCTTAGTTTGTCTGATGGTCCGGTTGCTGCCTCGATCAAAACATTAGAAAAAGAGTGGCAGAAGACTCATTTTAGGTGGAAGCCGTATTATTGGCTTTCTACTGAGTGGTTTCATCCTGAAGGTACAAACGGTGTGGCTATCCCTTTTTATTTATCCCACCCTATATTAATGGCCATAGAAGAAGCTTTTTTTAAAGAGTGTGAGGGAAAGGATAGATCGGATATTTTAAAATACCTAAGACATGAAACGGGCCACATTGTCGACAAGGTTTATCAGCTAAGGTATAGCAAGGATCGTAGGCGTCTATTTGGCAATAGTACAAAAAAATATCCTAAAAAATACTATCCCGTTTTGTTTAGTCGAAAATTTGTTAAGAATCTCCCGCGAAATTATGCGCAGACTCATCCGGATGAAGATTTTGCTGAAACTTTTGCGATATGGCTAAACCCTAAAAGTAAATGGCGCACAAAGTACAGTGGTG
>JAGRAL010000049.1 GCA_020434605.1 Bdellovibrionales bacterium | reverse complement strand
AACTCGGTGTACTCTTCTTTGGAAACTTCGCTGGGTTGACGTGTCCAAAGAGCTTTTTGACTATTGGCCGTTTCAAACTCTTGTTTCGTCTTTCCAGGGATTACTTTTCCATCTTTATCGTATTCATACTTTGTAGTTAAAAGCTGAATAGGGTGAGGAATAAAATCAGAATACTTTTGAATGATTTTTTTAAGAGTATATTCTTCGCTAAATTCCTCTAACTCATCTTCTTCATTCTTTTCAGCAGGTTTTAAATGAAGAGTGATTTCAGTGCCAACATCAGATTTATCAGCTGCAGTGATCGTGTATGTACCATCACCAGTGGATTCCCAAAGGCTAGCGGCCTCACCCGTGGCAGGCTTTGTAACAACTTGTACTTTGTCAGCAACCATAAAAGTGGAATAAAATCCCACGCCAAACTGTCCAATTAATTCAGGGTTTTCTTTTAGCTGTCTTGCCATCTCAACAAACTGCTTTGTACCGCTTTTTGCAATGGTACCAATATTTTCAATAACCTCTTCTTTAGTCATTCCAATACCGTTATCGATAATTTTAAGAGTACGTGCGTTTGTGTCGGGTATGATTTGAATAAAATATTCATTGTTATTTGCAGCTAAATCCGTTTTTGAAAGGGCAACGTATTTGCGTTTATCAATGGCATCGGAAGCGTTAGCGACTAGCTCTCGTAAGAAGACCTCTTTATTCGAATAGACAGAGTGAATCATTAGATCTAAAACTTTTTGAATTTCCGCCTGGAAACTAAACTTTTCTGACATATGTTCTCCTATGAAAATATACTACTAGCTAATATGTTGTCTCTTAGCGTTTTGGCAAGTGCTTAAGCTACAATATATTGATTTTTTTATATCTTTTACAGTATCGGAATGCTAGCATGTCAGCAAAAAAGGAGTACTTATGAGCCTTAAAGTTGGTAAAGACAAAGTCGTAGAGCTTGCCTTCAAACTATTAGATGGAGACAAGACGGTGATTGACTCAGCTGACAGAACAGCTCCTATGCCTTATATCCATGGCTTAGGACAATTATTACCAGCGGTAGAGCAGGCTCTAGATGGTAAAGAATCCAATTTTTGTACCACATTAATGTTGCGAGCGGACCAGGCGTACGGCCCTTATTACAAAGAACTAGTTGTTGAATTGCCAAGAGAACATTTTCCACAAGATATTGAACTTAAAGAGGGAATGGCATTTAATACTTCAGGCCCAAATGGTGAGCCAATAGTGGTAGAAATCACTAAGTTAGAAGCAGACAAAGTAACTGTAGATGGAAACCATCCTCTTGCTGGCATGGATCTAGAATACTTTTTAGAAATAGTAAGCATTCGCGAAGCCACAAAAGAAGAGATAGAACATGGTCATGTTCACTCTGCTGCTTGTGGTAGTCACGACAAAGATGACGGCCACGTACATTAAACAATTGTAAATATTATTGAATCAATTGTAGCGTCTACGTCTAATCATATTCTAACTGTGGTTACATTGACTTTTCCCTTAGGTTTTTTAAAGATAAATCAATTGTTCTTTGAAAGACATAAGGGAGGCCCTAGTGATGCCAGTCACAGTAAACCGCCAGATAAAACTCAAGATTCGAAAGGATCAGAGCACCCTTGTGTATATTGAAAAGCGCCTATTGGCGCTTTTTGCATTTTTGAGGTACTCACTATGTGCGGAGTAATGGCCTCAATCGGAAAAACTGCTCTTCAGGATGTATACTACGGCCTACAACTACTACAGCACCGTGGGCAAGACGGCTTTGGTATATATGGCTATGGTCTTCAAGATGAAGTTAAGGTTAAGAGAAAAACGTTAGTAAATCAGTGGCCATATACAAGCGCATTTAATATAGATGTAGCAATCGGCCATAATCGTTACTCAACAATTGGTGTTTCAAAAGAAAGCGACTTGCAACCATTCTCAAATCAGCAAATCAGTTTATGTCATAATGGTAATATTACAAACTTCTTAGATCAAAAACGCATCTGGAAAAATAGAGACTATGCTTTTACGTCTAATAATGATGCTGAGATACTTTTAGCGTATTTTTCTAATGTTAAAAAAACATCTGACATCAAAGATTGTGTGAAAGAAATTTTTGAAGAAGTAAAAGGCTCATATTCGGTAGTAGCTACTTATTGTAAAGATACTATTTTTGCCTTCAGAGATCCTTTTGGTATCCGTCCGCTGGTTTTTGGTAAAAAAAATGATGGCTATGCATTCGCCTCAGAAACACATGTTCTAGAGTTTTTGGGCTATAGCGAAATTACCGAGGTCTCAAGGGGTGAATTGATTGTTATTAAAGACAATAAAGTTTTGGTGCGAGAAATTATAAGGCAAGAAAATTTAAAATCATGCATGTTTGAATGGGTGTACTTTGCGGGAGTTGAAGGAAAAGTGGCCACGCAAAATGTATATGATGTACGATTTCGCCTAGGGAAATCATTAGCTACGACCATAAAACAAAAGTGGAAACACAAGAAATTTGAACCAGATCTAGTTGCGCCGGTTCCTGACACAAGTCGTACAAGTGCTTTGGCATTAGCAGAAGAGCTTGGCCTTCCTTACCGCGAAGTTCTAATTAAAAACCGCTATATACAAAGAAGCTTCATCCTAAACAACCAAACCGAGAGAGCGAAAGCTATTGAGTGGAAATTAAATCCAATTGTGTCAGAGATTAAAGATAAAAAAATTCTTTTAGTGGATGATAGTATTGTTAGAGGTACAACATCAAAAAAAATCATAAAGATGTTAAAAGATTTTGGCGCTAAAGAAGTTTATTTAGCAAGTGCTTGCCCGCAAATCGAGTATCCATGTTACTACGGCATTGATTTTCCAGATAAAAAAGAGTTAGTCGCGTCTATTGGCAACGAAGAAGCCATTGCTAACTGGATCGGTGTAGAAGACGTGACGTATTTAACAAATGACCTATTAAAAGAGGCTATAGGCTCAACCAATATATGTAATGCCTGCTTAACAGGTGAATATCCAATAGAAGTTAACCAAAACGATTTTTTTGAAGAAAGGGTGAAACCATGAAAATACAAATAATTTTTGGAAGTCAGTCAGATGAAAGCATTTATAGCGCAATTCAAAGTGATTTAGAAAAGCGAGATCACAGAACGGATGTAAAAGTCCTGTCAGCTCACCGCAACCCACTAGAGCTGAAGGCATTGTTAAGCGATCTTCCACCACAGCCAATCATAGCAGGAGCTGGATTGGCGGCGCACTTGCCGGGAGTAGTTGCTTCCTTAGTTACGTATCCAGTTTTTGGAGTGCCTGTGAAATCAGTATTTCAGGGGTTAGATGCCTTTTTATCTATTGTGCAAATGCCCAAGGGTGTGCCAGTAGCTTGTAGCTTTCACTCAACATCTATTGCAGATTTTTTAGCTAAAAATAATTTTGAAGAAAAAATATACTCTACTCAAACAAGTGATACTAACTGTGAGTTAAAAGACGCAAATATTTTAATAGCTAACCTAGAAGAACATAAAGCTACAGCGTTTTCTGGGGTAAGAGTTTTACACACAACTAGTGAAGAGAAGACAAACCCTGCATTTACCTTAAAATGGCATGAGGTGGCTCTACAAACTGGTCTGTGGGTTGGAATTAATCGACTAGAGAACGCAAAAATATTTTTAGAGAAAATGAGGAGTTTATAATGACTTCGTCACTACCAGAGATCTTATATAAGGGGTCAGTAAAGAATGTTCGAGGCAATGCGAGCGATGATTACGTTTTTTTTGAATTTTCAGACAGGTATTCTATTTTTGATTGGGGTGAAATGCCTGATCTGGTAGACGGAAAAGGAGCTAGTCTTGCCGCATTTACAGACGTAGTTTACGCATTTTTAGAAGACACAAAGACCTGGAAATCATGGACGGTACCAAGTCAAATGTATCACTCTGAGGTGACGAACTTTTTAGAATCATCGAAAGCTCTTGCAAAACTTAAAGAAAATGGAATGTTGACTCATCGATACGCGCAAGACGCTAGGATTGGCAATTGTTGGAAAGTAAAGAAGATTGCTGTGCCAAGCATTCAAAATAGAAATTATGATTTTTATAAAACAAAGCCCGTTAATACCTTAGTTCCTCTTGAAGTTATTTTTAGATTTGGAACACCTAGTGGATCTTCTCTATTAAAGCGTTTAGCAAAGAATCCAGATTATATGTATTCACTAGGATTGACTCAAATGCCAAAAGAACAAGATTTTTTTGATCGTCCAGTGATTGAGTTTTCAACTAAACTAGAATCTTCAGACCGATACATCACGCCAACGGAGGCTAAGGAAATTGCTGGTTTAACAGAAGGCGAGTTTAACTTATTATACTCTTACGCAGCCGTTTTATCAGTTCGCTTGCGAGAAGAGTTTACTAAGGCAGGCTTAGAACTATGGGACGGAAAGTTTGAATTTTCATTTATCCCAGGAACTAATGACAGAGATTTTATGTTAGTTGATTCTATGGGGCCGGATGAAGTCAGACTTACTTGTGATAATGTACATTTATCTAAAGAAGTTTTAAGGCAAGTATATATGGGCACTGAGTGGCAGAAGCAAATTGATGTATATAAAGGTAAGTCAGAAGATTGGCAGAAAAAAATGAAGCAAGATAATTTGACTCCTAGTTCGTTGCCCAAAGAGGTAAAGGATAAAGTTGTAGAAATGTATCAATTGCTTGCTTTGTTAGTAGAGTCCTACTTTTTAAAAAATGAAAAACAAGCTCAGAAATTTACATCTATAGTTTCTTCTCTTAAGCAACATTTTAGAAAGGGTGGAGTGTGAAAATAGCGGTCGTTGGTAAAGGTGGCAGAGAAGCGGCTATCTGTTGGAAGTTAGCTGCTAGTGATTTGTCGACTGAGATTGTAGCCTATCCAGGCAATCCTGGTATTGCAAATGGTAAGGTGCGCTGTGCTGGCTTTAAAACTACCGATGACTTGATTGAGAAGATTGTTTCCGAGCAGTTTGATTATGTAGTGATTGGACAAGAAAAGTATTTAGATGAAGGAATTATCGATAAACTTATTTCTTTAAAGGTTCCTTGCATTGGGCCAGTCCAGGCTGCATCAAAGCTAGAAAGCTCGAAATCATTTTGCAAAGAAATATTTGTGGAAGCCGATGTACCTACTGCTAAGTACTCACACTTTTTAAGTGAAAGCGCATTGAGCGAGTATACACACCAAGAAATCAAAAAGCGTCACCTAGTACTTAAGTGGGATTATTTGGCTGAGGGTAAGGGTGTATTTATTTGTACAGACAATGATAGTTTGCAAGAAGCTTTATTGCAGTTAAAAGCTCTTGGTGATGCTCAAGGAAAATTTTCAGTTTTAGTAGAAGAATGCTTAGAGGGGAAAGAGTTTTCAGCTTTTTGTCTTGTGGATGGTAATAGTATTAAATATTTTTCAAGTGCTTGCGATTACAAGCGACTTAATTCAAAAAGGGGAAGCCCTAATACAGGGGGAATGGGAACCTATTCTCCGGCGGACATCATTAATAGTAACGAAGAAGATTTAGTCTTGGGTTACGCAAATAGAATTGTTAAGGCAATGGGCGCAAAGGGCATCGAGTATAATGGAGTCTTATTTTTAGGTTGCATGCAAGTTGGTGAGATTACCTACTTACTAGAAGTTAATACTCGCTTTGGCGATCCAGAGACTCAAAGTATACTACCTAGATTAAATACGGATTTGGCTTTAATATGTCAGAAGATGTCTGAGCGTAAGGGTAAGCTAAAGGACGTAGATTTAGAATGGTCCAAAGACTATGCCGTACATGTGGTAAAGGCAGACCCCAATTATCCTACTGGTAAAAAGCAATCAGTTATTATAGAAACGCAATCAAACCCAGATGTTTTGGTGTTTTATGCTGGTGTTGAAATGAAAGATAATCGACTTTACACAAACGGAGGTCGAATTTTTGGTTTAACAGCAGTCTCTGCTACAAAGGCATCGGCTAGAGATTTGGTGTATAAAAACCTAAAGGCTGCTTCATTTGATAATGAAATATTTAGAGAGGATATAGGATGTTAAAATCTTGTAAAATTGCTATTTTTGCCTCTGGCTTAGGGACAAATGCTCTTGCATTAAAAAGGGCGTATAAAGATTTTTACTCTATTGATCCAATACTTATTACTGATAACCCTAAATCCCCAATTTGTGAAGAAGGGATACTGATTCCATTTACCAATAAAGAAGAACATGAGGCTACTTTACTTAGAATACTATTTGAAAATAAAATTGATTGGCTATTACTGGCAGGATACATGCGAATTTTGAGCGCGAATTTTATTGCTATGTTTTCAAGTTGGCACAATAATAAAAATCAAATACTAAACATTCACCCCTCTCTTTTGCCAAAATATAAAGGAAAAGATGCATATTTGCAGGCTTGGAACTCAAAAGATAGCCATACAGGAGTAAGTGTTCACTTAGTGACTGAAGTCTTAGATTCAGGTGACATTTTGGTGCAAATTCCTTTTCTTATTCGTAGAGATATAGATTTAGAGCAGTTTATTACTGAATCGAAGAAAATTGAAAATGATCTTTATATGCAAGTATTACGACGAATTTTTCAAGAAGAGATTCCAACCATAAAATTTCAAGAGGGGGTCAGTTTTGCAACTCCGATTTGAAGTTACAAATAAATTTATCGAGTCTGAAAAAAGAATTGGTGCAACAAGAGCCAAAGTAAAAGATGTATTTTTATTTTACTTTCAAGATAACCTTAGCACTAATGACTTAAATATTTTAAAAAAAGTCTTACATAACTCAGCTCTTCAAGATGTTGCTGTTATTACTACTGATACACCCATTGAGTTGCAAAAAGTAGATCTTTTATTTTTGCCAGGGATGACTGACAATGTTGCAGAGTCCATTAAATCTGCACTTGCACTGACACCGCTAAAAAATACTAAGTGTAAGGTTCATACCGGTAAATGCTACGAATTTTTAAGCCCAACCAATAATTTTGAAATAGAAGGCTACAATTCTTTGTTGCATTTTATGGACCTTACTTCGGCAAATTCTGCATGGAAGTTCCCAGCAAGATTTTTAAATATTAAAAATGAGGGAGCAACATTTACTGAGATTCCAGTGGATGCACTGAAGCAGTGGATCGATAGTAATCTTTTAGCTTTAAATGATATAGAGACAGATGTAATTTTAGATTATTTTAAAAATGTATTAAAAAGAAATCCTACAGATGTAGAAATTGAAGTAATCGCGCAAACTTGGAGTGAACACTGTAAGCATAAAATATTTGCAGCAGATTACGAGTATTCAGAAAAGCAACATGATGCAAAAAAGATCCCTGCTAA
>JAGRAL010000048.1 GCA_020434605.1 Bdellovibrionales bacterium | reverse complement strand
TGAACTAAATCACCTTTTACAGGCCTAAGCCCCGGCTTTAATTTACGGATAAATAAATCCCCTATACTTTTATAGGCTTCTATTGGTTTTTCTGCTTCATTAAGATTGATCTTATAGATTTTAGCAAATGTACGAGTTAACCACTTACCAATAAATCCTGGGAAACGGATATTCAGTAAAATTCCCATAAGGTGGCTCAAATGATTTTTAGGTAGAAAATACAAAATCTTATACATAAGCTTTTATCACTCTACGGCCTATAGTATAAAAAGCCAAGTTTTTCTCATTTAGGAAATAAATAGTCCTCTGAGGTATATGTCAAAACAGCTACAAAACATTAAAGTTCGCCTTGATGAATCGCTTGATGAAAAATTACGCCTTCTTGAGCCTAATTACTCTTCTTACCGTATTTTAAGAAAATCTGTCGACGCCCGCAAACGAAACGAGCTACACGAGGTATATAGCCTTGAGGTATTTTACCCCGGTGAAGATACAAGTGCTCCTGATTACCCCGTAGAGAAAATAAATTATGATGGCAAACCAATCCTAATTGTCGGCTCCGGCCCTGCTGGTCTATTTGCAGCACTTCGCTTAGTAGAAAGAGGGGTTCCTTGTATTTTATTTGAACGAGGAGCGCCCACAAATCAGCGAATGATAAAGATCAACCGCTATTGGCGTTACGGTGAACTAGACACTGATAATAATGTTTGTTTTGGCGAGGGCGGCGCAGGTTTATACTCTGATGGGAAGCTCATCACTCGCATAAAATCGCCCTATATCCCTTATGTAATGCATAGACTTGTAAAGTTTGGCGCGCCAGAGGAAATTCAATACCTTGCAAATCCCCACGTAGGATCTGATCGTATTCGTAGAGTTATACCAAAACTAAGAGACTACTTGATAGAAAATGGTTGTACGATACATTTCAACGCAAAAGTAGAAGAGCTTTTAACAAGTAACAATAAAATGACAGGGCTAAAACTAAGAGATGGAAGAGTCTTTGAAGGAGACCATATTATTTTAGCCACCGGTCACTCTGCAAACGATATGTTTTATCATCTAAATGATTTAGGTGTGGCAATGGAAGGAAAGTCATTTGCGGTTGGCTTAAGAGTAGAACACCCTCAAAAAGCTGTAAATGAAATTCAATACCGTGGGCATGCCGAACATCCAAAGTTAGGTGCTGCCAATTACAAACTTACCCATCACGATTATAGTGACAATATTGGTGTTTATAGTTTTTGTATGTGCCCAGGAGGCTATGTTCTATCGTCAGCGACAGACGTTGGTAGTATAGTTAGTAATGGTATGAGTAATTACCATCGCAACTCCCCTTTTGCTAACTCAGCGATTGTGATTAGCGTAGATTATCAGAAAAATTTTGGTTCTAATCCCTTTCATGGACTTGATTGGAGAAATAAACTTGAAAAAGATGCCTTTGATGCAGTTATCAAAGCAGGGGGTACCAAACAACTACCCGCTCAACGCTTAACTGATTTTATTAAAGGAAAAACAGGCCCGTTAACAGAAAAGAATTCTTCCCCGTCAGACGGGATAGCAACTAGGGTAGACTTGTTATTACCTGACTGGATTAGGACGAGGCTTATTGAAGCGTTCCATAAATTTGATGATTCTATGAAAGGTTTTTTACATAAAGATGCTCAGGTATTTGGAGTCGAATCACGAACTTCTTGCCCCATTCGAATCTCTAGAGATGATACTACTTTAGAATCATTGAGCCATAAAGGCCTATATCCGTGTGGTGAGGGAGCTGGTTATGCTGGTGGAATTACAAGTGCTGCAGTTGACGGAATAAAAATTGTTGAAGCGATCTTAAAGACTTAGTTGACTGTAAATAAGAAGGAACAAGTTCCTGCCAAACCAATAGAAGACAGTTTATACCTACTCGTAAAAATAGCCTTCATAATATCATTTACTTTTACACTCGTGACATACTTATATAAAATCCCGCCACCAAGTCCCAGGCCGATCAATGCCATATTAGCGTAAGGCACATGGAAGTTTGCTAGCTGTTCGACTAAGCCAAATCCCAATGCCATAACTGTAGAGGTACGCATTCGCCAAATTTGCATTTTTTGCTTTAATTCAGGGTTATTCGCTAGGACCGAATTATAGTGATGGTTAATAGATTGGGTAAAAAAGAATCTACTAAATAAACCTTGAATCCCAATAAATGCAGCATCCGATAAAATCGCAGTTGGATTTGTAACACCAGTATAAATAGGCATAAGGGCCGCACCCTGTTTTAATAAGTAAAGATATAAAGTCGCGGCCGACCACTGTTTAACATATGATTGTGCGTTTCCTAAAAAACCCACTAATAATTTTGCATCAGGCTTTGGAAAAAGACCAGACCTAGTGATCCAATGATTGTATTTTGGAGAATTGTAAGTCCATACGCTTGACATCAATGTTGCTTGCGTAGCCATTAAAGCTACTAACTGGGTCGGCATATCCGCACCAAAGTAAG
This sequence comes from Bdellovibrionales bacterium, assembly GCA_020434605.1. Taxonomy (GTDB): domain Bacteria; phylum Bdellovibrionota; class Bdellovibrionia; order Bdellovibrionales; family UBA840; genus JAGRAL01. The sequence goes on along the minus strand of JAGRAL010000048.1, from coordinate 10,048 downwards.
CTCCCACCGTTACTGCTCCTCCGGCAATCACAGATCTTACAATTGTCCATGTCACTCTTTCTTTTTGGTAATTCAGTTCTTTTGGGACTTGAATATTTGTGGTCCCAATATAAATCTTTTCACTTTCAACCTTAAGAGCTGCTGCTATCCTTTTGGCTCTTTCAAAGCTTCTAGTTTTAAGGTCACTACCAGTCACTGCAAACTCAATGTGAGCTCCCTCTTGACGCAATTGATTTAACCTTGCAGCAAGCCACTGCTCTTGAACTTCACCAATGTTCATTTCAATAGTGATATTGGCTCTTTTAGTTCCATCTTCTGTGTAATACTTAATATCTGGTAATTTGACCTGGAATACTTCAGCCGCGGCAATTTGACCTTCAATATAGGATTGCGGTGCTTCTTGCGTAGGGATGGGAGAATAGCTGCCCTCAGCCCATAAATTTGAGCCTATAAATTGAAGCAGTAATAATACAATAAACGTTTTCATACGTACTTGTTCTCCACTCAAAAAATAGAAGCAAAAAGTGTTCTCGGCCAGCTATAACCTAGTGGAAACCAGCTTTACATTTTGGTCAAAAGTGACAATCTACGCCCCTCAACTACCATAAAATGCTCATCAGCGTAAAAAAAGCTATCACCGTCATAGGTTTTTGTTATAAGAAGCATATAAAATCTGCCTTTGAAAGGCGTGGGCTAAAAAGATATATATTTTCCTAAATCGGGAGGAATTATGGCGAAACGTAAAGTTCCAGAAATTAAACTAAAAGATTATATCTCAGGTAGCAGTGAAGAAAAACGTAAATTCGCAGACGATCTTTATGTAGGTCTAAAAGAATATGGTTTTATCATTTTGACCGACCACAACGTAAACACTGGTTTGTTAGATAAAGCATATTCTATGTTAAAAACTTTCTACGCTCTACCAGAAGATATCAAAAAGTCATACATTTCTCCGTCAGGTAAAGGACAAAGGGGTTACACTCCATTTGGAGAAGAGCACGCAAAAGACTCGGATGTTCATGACTTAAAAGAGTTTTGGCATGTAGGGAGACAAGTTAGTGAGAACCATGCTTTTAAAAAGTATTATCCAGATAATATTTGGCCGGATAAAGATGTGGCTGAATTTAGAGAGGTATTTACAACACTTTACAATGATTTAAATGCCGCTGGCGTTGCCTTACTTACAGCTCTATCTGAAAAGCTAGATGTCCCTGAAAACTACTTTAAGGACATGGTTCATGATGGAAACTCTATCCTGCGCTTACTTCACTACCCTCCGATTAAAGAAGGTACTGACCCTCGTTGCATTCGCGCGGCGGCCCACGAAGATATCAATCTAATTACTCTGCTAGTAGCAGCTACATCTTCAGGCCTTCAATTAAAAGACCGTGACGGCACTTGGTTAAATGTTGATACAGACGCTAACAACTTAATTGTTGATGCTGGTGATATGCTTGCTCGTATTTGTAATGACGTAATTCCATCGACTACACACCGTGTGATTAACACACCGGAAGCAGGAAACTCTAGTAGATATTCAATGCCTTTCTTTATGCATCCACACCCTGAGGCTATGCTAACATGCATCCCATCATGTCGAGGTGAAGGAGAGAAGTACGCACCAATATCTTCACACGACTTTTTAATGCAAAGACTAAAAGAAATCGGTCTTACCAAGTAAGGTCCAACTAGGTGGTTCTTCTCTAGGAGCCACCTTAGGGCCTGTCCCTATATCTTTGATTATTTTACATACTTGCCTATTAGTTTTTCGTACTTATCATCCCCACTTATCGCTCTAATTATACATATTCCATCTAAAGCCTATTTTTCTCGATAATCGCTGGCACTTAGCTTGCTTAGTAAAAGCGTATATTTACAGACAATAAGGGATGCACATGAAATTACCGATGATACTACTAATAATAGGCTTTTCACTGACGGCGGCGGCGCAAGACGTAGAAGTAATCGTAAAGGATGAAGCAACGGTAATTTTTAAAGACACAGAAACTGAGGCTACTAACGACATCCCCGCTTCCCCAACAGACGAAGAAATAAATCAAGAAGCAGACAAAAAACTTTGCCAAGATGCCGTCACTCAATACGAATTGCAATTTCATCTTCAAGTACAAGCAAAAGTTAATATGGATAAAGCAGAAGCTGACTTAAATAATCCAAACCCAATTTATTTCTTTTCAAGAGGTTCAAACGCTAGAGCTGTACGTGCCAATAAAGCACAGTTTAATGAGGCCGTTAAGAATATAGAAGATGCTCTTGGAATTATATATACTAAGTGTGGCCCCAATGCGATTGACTACATTAAAGAAGTAGACGCCAGCGTTCTAAAATTTTTTAACAAAACAGACGATTAATTTAAACAACTTTTGATCTGGCTTACTATCTTATCTACCCATAAAAAGTAAGTGCTGGCATCAGAATCAGCTCCAACCTCACTAGGCACTGGTACCCACTGAATAGCATCAGAAAAAAGCTTTCTGCTTTTTTTTAACTGCTCGGACGAGAAATTAGAGTCGTAGACGATGCACTTTATGTTTTCGTTTTTAATAATTTGAAATAATTTTTTAATATGTAAAGGACTAGGGCTCACGCCATGAGCGGACTCGATATGAGAAACCACATCAAGACCATTGTTTTTAGAAAAGTACTCTAAATTTTCATGGTAAGTAATTATCTTTTTGTTACTTAATCCCTTAAACTTTCCTGCCCACTCAATATTTTTTTCGTTTAATTTTTTAATGAAACTTGCGTACTTTCGATCAATCACTGATTTTTCTTCGGGGTACAATTTTACCAGCTCTAAATGAAGCTTATCAGAAAACTCAAGGATCGAATTTGGGGACTGTAAAAAGTGGGGATTTATTTTATGCCTCTCGTGTAGGTGTCCACCCATAGATATTGTCGCATCTAATCTGTCCCCGACATAAAAAACTTTTGTCTTTGGGGCAGAGGCTTTTAAAAGTTTAGTAAGCCATGAGTCTTCAAAGTCTAAGCCTATAGCTATAACGAGTTTAGCTCGCTTAGCTAACAAAACATGTTTTGTGTCAATTTCAAGGTGGTGAGGATCTTGGCTACCGTCCACTAACGATTCTACCCTAATGGACTCAGGTAGCCATTCACTCACGATAGATTTTAATGTCGGAGTGGTTGTAAGCACAACAGATGGGTCCGCTGTACGACCCATCATTGGAAGTAAGAAAATAAATATACTAAATATTCTTATCTTGTTCAGAGTCAAAATCAAATACCTCAAGCGCTTCACTTGCTTCTTCTACGAAGCTAACCTCGTTAACGTTATCGCTAACAGGGGTATTTGCAATTTCATCTGCTGCTATCTCTGCTGCCTCAGCGTTTGCGGCTGGTTGGGCTTGCGCTTCTAGTTCATTTTTATAACGCTCAAGCCAGTTGCGATCTCTAGTAGATACTTCTTCACCAAATTCGATGGCCTCTGTAATCTCCTTAGCTCTCTCAGCATTTAACCTGTCTTTTTCACGTTTTTTCTCTTCTTCAAAAAATGCTGTCGTAGTATCAATTTCTTGTAGCTTCTCGGTAATTTTTGAAAGTTCCTCTTCGCTCTCTGAGTATGTCTGACCTTGTGCCAAACCTAAATTTTCAGAGACATCAGATAGGGTTTCCTTATCTTCTTTTATCTCTTCACCGATTCCTTCAGGGATCAGTTGATCAATTTCACTAAGAGATGGAAGCTCACCAATATTACGTAAACCGAAAATTTGTAAAAAGTTTTTTGTGGTACCATATAACATAGGCTTACCCGGTAGATCTGACTTACCAACAAAGTTGATTAATCTTCTATCCATTAATGCACGCATAAGATGACCCGACTCAACGCCACGAATTTGATCTACCTCATTTTTTACAACTGGCTGCTTATAAGCAACGATAGCCAAAGTTTCTAAAGCTGGACCTGAAACTTTAAATGGTCGTGATTTATGTAAGCGCTTTAAGTACTCAGCATTATCTACCTTAGTTCGTAATTGATAACCACCTTGCACCTCTTCAAGACTTACTCCTCGTCTTGCACCAGCATATTCAATGGCTAGATTTTCAAGAGCTTTCTTAATCTTTACTGTCTTTACCGTAGTACCAACAAAAATTTGCTTAATCGTTGAAATACTCACTGCTTTTTCAGACGAAAACAATAAGCTTTCAATGATAGACTCAACTCTTTCGTCTTCGATAAACTCTGTTTCTTCGATTTCAGCTGATTCAAATGAAGCAAGTTCAGTGCCTTCGCTAAGACTAGCATCTAAGCTTAATTCTTCTTGCTCTAAGTCAGTAGTATCAGAGGCCTCGACTTCTTCATCTTCCCAATAAGCTTTTGAAAGAGCTAACTCTTTTTCGTCAAACTCTTCCTCAGACACAGGAACTTCATCATCAAGATCTTTTTTCTTCATTACTTCATACCTCAATTAAACGGGTTCGATATTATCATGTTCTTCAATTAAATTTAATTCTTTCTCGGCCTGTAGAATATCATCATCAGTTGCGGCTTCTTCTATAACGCCCTCATCTTGCAAGTCTTCTTTTAGACTACCAGATATTTTATCACTCACTTCTACATCGCTAAGCTCAATAGTTTCATCTTGTAAGTAGTTTTGTTCTTCTAAAGTTAACTGGCCATTTGAGTTAAAATCTATAGGTTTATCTTCTACAGTTTCATACTCTTCGACCTGAGAAATAATATCTCCTGTCACTTCTTTTTTAGGTTCTAAATATAGTGGCCCATAGGCTTCATCTTGAAATAAGTTAACATAACCTAATTTACCTAATTCAAGCGATGAGATAAATGTAATAATCCAGCGTCTTAGTTCGATAACTTCATTCTCAAAAAATTCTTTTATCTCTACTCTTTGGCCAGGCACCAAACGGTTACTCATTTCAAGGATACGTGATGCAATCGATTGTAAGTTTACTGCTACTCTATGGGTTGCTTTATTGGCTTTTTTAACAACTCCACGGTACGCCTTGATCAAAGCAAATAAGGCATTATCTTCAATCAGTAAATCGCCTTCTTCAGTATCAAAGTCTTCGCGAATGCCACGAGTCCACATATCTCTACCTAATAATGGGCGCTCATATAGCTGTTTTCCGGCTTCTTGAAACTTTTGGTACTCTAGCAATCTTTTAACTAATGGTTTACGAGGATCTTCCTCAACTAGGATTTCTCCATCGTCGTTGTAGTTTGGAAGTAACATCTTCGCTTTGATCTGAATCAAAGTAGCAGCCATTGCTATAAAATCACCCGCTTGCTCTAAATCAACACTTTGTAGCTGTTTAACATACTCTAAATATTGATGTGTAATTTTATGAATAGGAATATCGTAGATATCCATCTCTTCTTTACGAATGAGATAGAGCAATAGCCCTAGTGGTCCCTCGAATTGATCTAACTGTATTTGCATCCTATTTGTCCCCCGGACATGTTCTTGTTATCAAATCAAGATGGGTTAAATCTTTCAAGACATCTTTATTTATTGCTAAAAAAACAAGCGATTTTTTATTCATAGCAAAGTGTGCTCAAAGAGGCCAACTAAAAACTGAAATGACCAAAAAATCGGATAGCGTAATACCGATAATGCTCCACCTAAAAAGAGTAGCAACAATAGTATATTTAGCATTTGTTGATTTTGCTCTAGCTTATAATTAATGTGTGCCGGTAAAAACCTAGCTAAAACTTTGCCCCCATCTAGCGGATGAATAGGAATCATATTGAAGAATGCTAGAGCTAAATTGATTTGTATAAATACGGTCAAAAGGTGCATTGCAGCTGATTGGTACTGCCAGGTGGGCAAATAACCAAAAACCATAACTAATGAAAACGCCCCAAGAGTCGCCAGTAAAATATTAGAAAGAGGCCCTGCTAAAGCTATCCAAAACATATCTATCCGTATGTTTTTTAAATTTCTTGTGTTTACAGGTACCGGGTTTGCCCAACCAAAAAATACCGGCACACCAGTAATGATCACCATCAGCGGCAATACAAACGTGCCTATTGGGTCAGCGTGGACCATTGGATTTAAGCTTAGTCGCCCCATTGTTTTAGCCGTATCATCCCCCAATTTTAGAGCGACCCAACCGTGCGCAACCTCGTGAAAACACAGGGAAAAAAGAAATGGTATAAAGTATAACCCAATTTTTGATGCAATCTCTAAAAAATCCATAAGATAAACCTAGCCTAGGCAATCAGAAGAGTCCACTTTATAACGATTAACGTAAGGGATTCTGATAGGGTGAAATATTACAGGCAGCCTTGTATCCTTTTCACTCTAGTGTCTTTTAGCTATTCATTTTGCTTTTTTTGCTCTAACTTCCCTTCTTTGGTTCTTTAAATGACAATTTTTGGCCTGGTTGCCATTTTATGTGCATCTAGTGAGTCTCAAGTCCCGTTATTTTCTCGGAACAATGGTACCAGCCTTGCATTTAAACAGATTACCCCCCAAGAGGCGGTTAGCCCACACCCCCCCCTTTAGTTGGCTAGCCGCTTCGACTTTTTTACCCCAAAAACAAATATCAAAGATTGCCAATAAACCATTGGATATATATCTTTTTGTTTCATTACATTTTAAACAAGGAGACCCTGCAATGGATATACGCCCAGCACTTACTACTTTCTCAGAAGATGAAATTGCTTTTCGTGATGCAGTAAGAAGTTTTGCCGAAGGCGAAATCAAACCTCTTCGTTTACATATGGACGAAAAAGCCCAAATGGATCCAAGCCTTTTACCTAAACTATTTGAAATGGGTTTAATGGGAATTGAAACTCCAGAGTCACTAGGCGGGTCTAATACTTCATTTACAATGGCATGTATTGCGGTTGAAGAAATATCAAGAGTAGATGGTTCCGTTGGAGTTTTAGTCGACGTACAAAACACTCTTGTTACGAATGCCCTTTTAAAACATTGCACAGAAGCACAAAAGCAGAAATTCTTACCTAAAATGGCCAGGGAGTGGGTAGCATCTTACTGCTTATCAGAATCATCTTCTGGCTCAGACGCTTTTGCACTAAAATTAAAGGCCGAAGATAAGGGCGACACTTTTGTTTTAAATGGTCACAAGCTTTGGATTACTAACGCATTTGAGGCCAACTTATTTTTAGTATTTGCCAACTTAAACCCAGAACAAGGTTACAAAGGTATAACTGCTTTTGTTGTTGAAAGAGGTATGCCTGGTTTTACAGTTGGAAAAAAAGAAGACAAATTAGGAATCCGAGCTAGCTCTACTTGTGAGTTAATTTTTGAAAACTGCGTTGTCCCTAAAGAAAATGTAATTGGACAAATTGGTAAGGGCTATAAAATCGCGATTGAAACTTTAAACGAAGGCCGCATTGGTATCGGCGCACAAATGATCGGGATTGCTGCTGGCGCATATGAAGCCACTTTAGAATACATCAAAGGCCGCGAACAATTTGGAAAATCGTTAAGTACTTTTCAGGGTGTACAATTTCAGTTAGCTGAAATGCGCATTGATTTAGAAGCTGCAAGACTACTTGTTTACAATGCAGCAAGATTAAAAGACGAAGGAAAAGACTTTGTTGAGGAAGCTGCCATCGCAAAATACTACTCATCAAAGGCAGCAGAGAGAATCACCTCACTTGCCATTGATTTATTTGGCGGAAATGGTTTTACAAAAGAATATCCTGTAGAAAAGTTTTGGAGAGATGCAAAAGTGGGCCAGATTTATGAAGGCACCAGCAATATGCAACTACAAACTATCGCTAAATTAGAATTAGGAAAATAAAATCCTGCCTCCGCACTCGACAAAGAGTGCGGAAATAACAAACAATACTGCACATTGACGCAGTAAAACTAGACCCGTGTTCAAGACGGCAAAGTCTCATAAGTAATTGTATTTACGCTTCTTTTTACATTGTTACAATTTCTTCACATAGTCTTAACTTAGGCTTCATTCATATTATTTCAAGCTCGCTTATTCTCTAAGACGTACCAAGTTCACACGACGTGAATACAGTAAAGAGGAGGACATCATGCTTTATTGGTCAATTATGTTTTTTATAGTTTCAATTGTAGCAGCACTTTTTGGTTTTGGTGGAATCGCAGCTGCCAGTTCAAACATAGCACAAATACTATTTTTTATATTTGCAGCACTGTTTGTAATTTCACTGATTTTTACACTGGCCAGAAAAGGCGACAATGTAATCAATAGGCATTTATAAGAATGATTTTTAATATTTAATGATTAAGACAAACTAACAAAGGAGCAACATATGAACGAACAAATTTTTAAAGGCAACTGGAAGCAAGTAAAAGGTAAAGTTAAAGAAACATGGGGAAAACTCACTGATGATGAGATTGACACTATCGCCGGTAACTTTGATCAACTGGTTGGTAAAGTACAAGAGAAGTACGGTTACAAACTGGATGAAGCAAAGAAGACTGTAAATAGTTTTTTAACTAAACTAAATTCATCAATGGATAAAACTATTGATAAAGAAAGACATTAATATTTATGGGCAGAGTATTTTACTCTGCCCGGTTTTTTAATTTTTATAGATAATCAGGAGGGTTTTATGGAGCAAATGACTTATGGAGAAAGACTTCAGTTTAATGGTAAAGTAGGCAAAGTAGAGCACTTACAAAAAGTACTACGAGGTGAAGTCTCAGCCACGGAGTCTTATGATAGAGCGAAAAAAATGTTTTCAAAAAATCGAATCGCCGCCGATAAGTTAGAGCAAATTCGCTACGAACACGAAGAGGCCGTTAGATTCTGGCAAAAGCATATCCTTGATGAGGGTGTTGATATAGACACATCATCGGGAGCATGGGGCGCAGTGGTTGAAGGCTTTGTGGCCACTGCCAAGCTTTTTGGAGAAGACCTAACAACTAGTGCATTACTAACAGGCGAAGAATATGGTTTGAAAGAGTACAAAGATATTCTTGAAGATGAGAATATTGACCGCGACACAAAGTCATTTGTCAGCGAAGTACTGATACCTCGTCAAAAGCGGCATATTAACATCTTGAAGACCATTAAACACTAGCTTTTAGAGCGGTGGTGGAGACCTGATGCCTTTGGTATCAGGTCTTTTTTTATAAATTTCTTCGGTATTGCCCGCCGACTTCATAGAGGGCTTTTGACATTTGCCCTAAAGAGCAAGTTCTTGAAACTTTTAAAAGAGCCTCAAAAATATTTTCCCCTCGTAGAGCCACAGATTTTAGATGTGCCAGATCATTTTTAGTCACTTCAGAATACTTTGCGTGGTAAGCCTTTAAGTTATTTAGCTGCTGTAATTTTTCAGCTGGCTCAGCTCTAGCTAGCTCGATTTTTGGAGGTTCATAGCCTTCAACGCTTGTTTGCGGATTAAGGTAAGTATTTACGCCAATGATCGGCAGCTCACCTGTATGTTTTTGGTGCTCATAAAACATCGACTCGTCTTGGATTTTAGACCTTTGGTACTGAGTCTCCATTGCCCCCAAAACACCGCCTCTTTCATGTAGCCTTTGAAACTCTGCTAGCACAGCTTCTTCCACCAAATCTGTTAACTCTTCAATGATAAAGGCCCCTTGAGTTGGGTTTTCACACTTAGTAACCCCAAACTCTTTGTTGATAATCATCTGAATAGCCATAGCTCTACGAACAGATTCTTCTGTCGGTGTAGTGATGGCCTCATCATAAGCATTCGTATGAAGTGAGTTACAATTATCTTGCAATGCTAGCAAAGCTTGTAGAGTAGTGCGAATATCATTAAAATCAATCTCTTGGGCATGAAGCGATCTACCAGAAGTTTGTATATGGTACTTTAACTTTTGAGAGCGATCGTTGGCTTTATATAAATCTCTCATAGCGACGGCCCAAATTCGTCTAGCAACCCTTCCTATTACGGCATACTCTGGATCTAATCCATTACTAAAAAAGAACGAAAGATTTGGCGCGATTTCATCAATATGAAGCCCTCTTGATAGGTAGTACTCTACATAAGTAAAGCCATTGGCTAATGTAAATGCTAATTGAGAAATTGGATTAGCTCCAGCTTCGGCAATATGGTACCCAGAAA
>JAGRAL010000047.1 GCA_020434605.1 Bdellovibrionales bacterium | reverse complement strand
ATGCTCGCTATATCAATTCAACCGGCGACACAATGACTGGCGCTTTAGCTATGTCAGCACAAAGAATCACTGGCGTTGGTGATCCAGTAAATCCACAAGATGTGGCTACAAAAGCGTATGTAGATGCTGCTGCTGGTGGTGTTAAAGAAATTCGTGTGAAGGCATGGGGTACTGGGTCTTGTCCTGCGTGTGACGCAGGTTACTCTCAAGTAGGTTGTACGTACAGAGTAGCGGCCCAGAATTCTTGTTATACAAATACACACTCTGGTTGGTTTTCTACGGCAAACCAAGGTCGCTATTTTAACTCAAGTGGTTTAGCTATTAAAACAGCATTTAGATGTACGTCTAGTACTGATTGGGATCAATTTGGTGGCTTTAGTGTTTCTTGTACAACTGGTGACTGGGGCTATATGGGTATTTTCTTTGGTGGGGTTGATACTGGGGTTTCGGTAACATTGTGTAGAGCAGGTTATACTAATTCATATGCGGTTGGTATCTCAATATGCCAAGAAAACTAATAGTTAAAACATGCTGATTCTACTTTGTATTTTATCCATTCATTTGTGGGCCAAGCAAGACTGCAATACCAGCACTCAGCAAGTGATTGTTAACGGCACATCGATGTCACCACTATTTAAAGACAAGCAAGAATTAAAAGTAATTAAAAATTATTACAGCTGCCATGATATCCAAAGAGGAGACATTATTGTTTTTGAACAATCCGGTCGTAAAAACTTACTCATAAAATCTGTGATAGCAATACCTGGGGATAAATTTGAATATAAAAACCTGCAAATATATATAAACGGTAAAATCCAAAAAAACTCTTCAGGTGTCGTTTACTCCATAAAATCAAAGATGCTTAGTCTTTACTCGAAGTCGTATCCTGTTTTACCAAAAGATAGCTACCTTGTTCTTGGTGATAACCCACAAGGAACATTAGATGCTTCTGCCTATGGTTTGATTGGTAGAGAGCAGATCCAAGGAAAAGTTCAAACTCAACCTTAATTAAACACCTATAACTTCTTTTATTTCAGGGACTACTTCTTTTAGTCGTACTTCGATTCCTAATTTTAAAGTTTGTGAAGAGCTAGGGCAGCCGTTACAAGCACCAAGCATACGAAGTTGTAAAACTCCATCTTCGTATTTGTGAAAAACTACATCCCCGCCGTCTAAGGCTACTTGAGGTCTAATTTCTCTCTCTAAAACACGTTTGATCAATCTAACATCATCCGTATCTGTTAGAGCTTCATCACTTGCTGTTTTATCTAAAACGATGGCCTCTTTGTTTTGGATATGCTCTTTTAGTAGGCCGCATAGAGGTTGTTCAAGAATAGCCCAGTCAACCCAATCTTGCTTAGTGATAGTGATGAAATTTTCACCAATAAATACGGCTTGCATCCATGGAAAGCCAAACAGCTTTGTGGCTAGTGGAGAGTGTACTGCGTCTTCTGACGTTTGAAAATCGTGCATTCCATCAGCTATTTTTTGGTTCACTAAAAATTTACGACTTTGCGGATTTGGCGTTTCTTCTGCCCAAACTCTAAGTGCTTCGTTCATATATACCTCGAGCTGGCAACTTTAGCATAAATTTCAAAGATTTACAATCCTTGTCATGCAGTATGGGCTTGATTTCGTGCTGTAAAATCTCTACTCTCATTTGACATTAAAAACGAGGATGCATATGAGCCAAAAGGTACAAGAAATTCTATCATGGTATGGGGCAGATAACCCGGGGACTTTAACTAACTTAGCAAGGCTATTAAACCATGGCCGCACAGCCGGTACTGGAAAGCTTGTGATTTTACCAGTCGACCAGGGCTTTGAGCATGGACCAGCAAGAAGTTTTGCTAAAAACCCTAAGGCTTATAATCCTGAATACCACTTTGAATTGGCCATTAAATCGGGATGCTCTGGTTATGCAGCCCCACTTGGCTTTTTAGAAGCTGGAGCTAGAAAGTACGCCGGCCAAATTCCACTTATTTTAAAAGTAAACAATTCAGAAACTCTTTATGGAAATAAAGCACCTATTTCTGCAGTAACATCTTGTGTAGATGATGCTTTACGATTGGGGTGTGTTGGTATTGGTTTTACGGTTTACCCAGGTTCGGCTGAAAGAAAACAGATGTATGAAGAAATTGCTATGATTGCCAGCGAAGCAAAAGAACGTGGTTTAGTTGTAGTTATTTGGGCTTATGCTAGAGGGGAGCAATTATCAAAGCAGGGAGAGACAGCGATAGATGTAATTTCTTATTGCGCGCAAATTGCTGCACAACTAGGGGCTCACATTATCAAAGTAAAACCGCCAACAGAACACATCGAGCAAGCTGAAGCTAAAAAAGTTTATGAAGCACAAAAGATCCCGGTTAGCACTTTGAGTGAAAGAATTAAGCATGTGATTCAATCTTCATTTGATGGCAGACGTATCGTAATTTTTAGTGGTGGAGAAGCGAAGTCCACACCAGATCTTTTGAACGAAGTAAAAGAGCTAGCTAAGGGCGGCGCGTTTGGAAGTATTATGGGACGAAATGCATTTCAGCGCCCAGAAAAAGAAGCAGTTGAACTACTACACAACGTAATGGACATTTTTGTAAAAGGCTAAGCGATGACAGAAAAAGAAAATCCACTTCGTCAGGAAAAAAGAAGAAAGTTAAAAGAGCTGCGTGAAAAAGGCGTGAATCCTTATCCTTACAAATACGATAAGACTCATGAAGCGGCTAGGTTAAAAGAAAAGTACGCTGGCCTAAACACAGGCGAGAGCGTAGAGGCAGACGTAGTAAAAATTGCTGGGCGTTTAATGACAAAACGTCCAATGGGTAAGGCTGCTTTTTTTAATATTCAAGATGAGAGTGGAAATATACAAATCTATCTTCGAAAAGAAGAATTAGATGAAAACTCAAACACAGTATTTTCGTTAGTTGATATCGGAGATATTCTAGGTGTCGAGGGTTATATGTTTAAAACTCAAAAAGGGGAAGTTAGTATTCACGCTAAAAAAGTTGAAATGCTATGTAAAACCCTAGAGCCTCTTCCAGAAAAATATCATGGTCTTACAGATATCGAATTAAAATATCGTTACAGACACTTAGACCTGATCACAGATCCTGAGTCTAGAGAAGTTTATAGAAAGCGTGCGACGATTTTAAGAGAGACAAGAAGATTCTTAGACGATCTTGGTTTTTTAGAAGTTGAGACGCCCATCTTACAAAAGATTTATGGTGGGGCAGCGGCTCGTCCGTTTGTTACTCATCATAACACTCTTGATATGCAATTATTTTTAAAGATTTCGCCAGAGACTTACTTAAAAAGACTGATCGTTGGCGGATTCGAAAAAGTTTATGATATGAATCGTAACTTTAGAAA
>JAGRAL010000046.1 GCA_020434605.1 Bdellovibrionales bacterium | reverse complement strand
CATCGCCGTGGCAATTGCGCGAAAGCTTCACAAGGTTATCTACCATTTCCTGCATTTCTTTGATTTTGAACTCCAGCTCCGCTATGTGTTTATTGGCTAGAGACTTTACTTCTTTGCTGGCCCTAGTTTTGTTGCGCCATAACCCCATAAGTTTTTTAATCTCTTTCATTGAAAATCCAAGACCACGTGCTCTCTTTACAAATCTTAAGAACTGGGTATCTGACTCTTTATAAAAACGATATCCCGACTCTGTACGTGCCGCCTTTGGGATAAGCCCTATGGATTCATAATGACGAATGAGTTTCGCGTTCACTCCTGATGCCTTAGCCAACTCACCAATTGTCATATTAGCTCCTATATAAGTACTTATATTGTAAACCTTCTAATTATTAGAAGGTCAAGATAGTATTTAAATATATTTATAAAGCATTGAAATTACTAGATATATGTTAATATATGATTTTTTAACAAATCACAGAAATCTCTTGAGCTTCCAATGGTTGGAAGGTCGATACTTAGTATATGCCAAAGGTTAAATTTTTGATTTTTGGAACTTTATAGTATAGGAGATATGTATGGAACACAAACACCACAAACATCACGGCCACCAAAAGCACTCAGATGAGCAGTCAGAAAACAAGACTCACTCTTGCTGTTCGACCTCTAATCCGTCGAAAAATAAAAAGCTAGTGGAGGATCCTAACCGTATTTACACATGCCCAATGCATCCTGAGATTAGACAGCGAGGTCCTGGCAGTTGCCCGATCTGCGGAATGGCACTTGAACCAGAAGAGGTTCAACTTGAGGAGTCGGAAAACCCAGAGCTCGTGGACTTTACAAAAAGGCTAAAACTTAGCATTTTACTCTCGGTCCCACTCTTACTTCTTGCCATGTCAGATTTAATACCAGGACAACCCGTTCAACACTCACTGCCACATTGGTTATACTCTGGTCTACAACTACTTTTAGCAAGTCCCGTTGTTCTTTGGGCAGGATACCCGTTTTTTGAGCGTGGTTGGGCCTCACTGAAAAGTCGCAACTTAAATATGTTTACATTAATCGCCCTAGGAACAGGTGTCGCTTATCTATATAGTATTATTGCTACATTCTTTCCAGCTTTGTTTCCAGAAGACTTAAAGGTTCACGCTGGTATGGTACCTCTTTACTTTGAAGCATCCGCAGTAATTATCACTTTAGTTCTGGTTGGCCAGGTTTTAGAGCTTCGAGCCAGAAGCCAAACCGGCAATGCAATTAAAGCCCTCTTAGGTTTAGCACCAAAAACTGCTCGCAGAGTAAATAATGACGGGACCGAAGAAGATATATCAATAGATCACATCCAACCAGGAGATCACTTGAGAGTTCGCCCTGGCGAAAAAGTACCCGTAGATGGCGAACTTGTTAGTGGACAAAGCTCTATCGATGAATCAATGATTACCGGCGAACCTATCCCTGTCGAAAAAGATATTGGAAGTCTCGTTACAGGAGCAACCGTTAACGGACTAGGAACCTTTGTTATGAAGGCAACAAAAGTTGGTTCAGATACTTTGCTTTCTCAGATTGTAAAAATGGTTTCTCAAGCTCAGCGAAGTCGCGCGCCCATCCAAAAATTAGCAGACAAAGTATCATCTTACTTTGTCCCTGCTGTCATATTTATTGCTATCATCACAGCTATTGTGTGGTCGATCTGGGGGCCCGAGTCTGCTATGACATATGCTATTCTTAATTCAGTTGCTGTACTGATTATCGCCTGTCCATGTGCTCTTGGACTTGCAACACCTATGTCAATTATGGTTGGTACCGGTAAAGGAGCCACTCATGGAGTCTTAATAAAAAATGCTGAATCACTTGAAACACTAGAGAGAATTGACACGCTTGTTGTAGACAAAACTGGTACTTTAACCGTCGGAAAACCAAAACTATCAATGGTAAAAGCAATTAATAATTTTACTGAGGACCAAGTTTTAAATTTAGCTGCCTCTCTAGAAAAGGCAAGTGAGCATCCTCTAGCAGCTGCTATTCTAGAAAGTGCAAAAGAAAAAGGTTTACCAATAAAAGACACCTCACAGTTTGAGTCAATTACAGGCATGGGCCTTAAGGGTAGAGTTGGAGATAATGAAGTCTTAGTAGGAAATAAAAAGCTTTTAGAAAAGTTCAAAATTGAGACTGAGGAAGTAAGCTCACTAGCAAAAGATCTTCAGATGAAAGGTCATGGAGTGATGTTAGTGGCTATTGATGGCAAGGCATCCGGTGTAATCGCTGTACAAGACCCAATAAAAGAGACAACAAGTGAGGCGATAAATTATTTTCACAAAATGGGAATCAAAGTCATCATGCTTACCGGTGATAATAAGTATACTGCCAAAGTTGTGGCAGAAAAGACAGGGATCGATCACTTTGAAGCGGATGTCTTACCTGACCAAAAAAATGCAGTAATAAAACAACTACAGGCGCAAGGTAAACGCGTAGCTATGGCTGGCGATGGAATTAATGATGCTCCAGCACTAGCGCAAGCAGATGTTGGAATTGCAATGGGCACAGGAACTGACGTAGCAATAGAGAGTGCGGGTGTTACTCTGGTGAAAGGCGATCTTCTTGGCATTGTGCGAGCTCACAAGTTAAGCCAAGGAACCATGAAGAACATACGACAAAACTTATTTTTTGCTTTTGTTTATAATGCCTTCGGTGTCCCTGTGGCAGCTGGACTTCTTTATCCATTTTTTGGAATACTTCTGAGCCCTATGTTTGCAAGCCTTGCAATGAGCTTAAGCTCGGTATCCGTAATTGGAAATGCTCTACGACTCAGAAGAATAAAGTTATAGATATATTTCTCTAGTCCACCAATATGGCACTATCCATCATATTCATGCCGCAAGCAAAATGGAGAGTGCCATTTTTAAGTTTTCCAAGCTTTATCTCGACCATCTGATTCAATGGCAAGTCTACTTTTAATTTTTTAGCTGGAATGGAGATCGCGGTAGCACAAGTCGCATCCGTCTTTCTGGTGATTTGCAGAGTTACTGGAACATTGGATTTTGCATGTGGTGAAGACGGCTCAAAACCTTTTTCCGTAACCTCTAACTTAATTATTTGTTGTTTTTTTGCTGCAGGTTGCGCTGCTAATGCAGACTGAAAACTAATTGCTAGCAAGGCACTCATGATTAATAACTTCATACTGACTCCTTTGTTTTAAAAAGTATACGCTCTTTCCATATATAAAAAACGACTGGATAAATAAGTAGCTCCATCAAAAATGAAGTGAAGAGA
>JAGRAL010000005.1 GCA_020434605.1 Bdellovibrionales bacterium | reverse complement strand
TATTGGTGTGATTCCAGCCAGATATGCGTCTACTAGGTTTCCTGGTAAACCCTTTGCTAAGATCAAAGGAAAACCCATGTTACAATGGGTGTTTGAGGCAGCTAAAAACACACCATCGTTCTCAGAAGTTTTTGTTGCAACAGATGATCAAAGAATTAAAGAGCTTGCAGAAAGTTTTAATGCAAAAGTTATCATGACTCCACCAGAAGCGCCAAGTGGAAGTGATAGAGTGTGGGAAGCCGTTAAAGATTTGAAAGCTGACATTATTATCAATGTTCAAGGCGATGAACCTTTAATCACAGGTGAAATATTAGAGAGCCTGGTGCAAGCAATGATAAAAAATAAAGATTGGAAAATGGCAACATTAGGGAAAAAGCTACAGCCGCAAGATTTAGAAAATTATAATACCGCTAAAGTTGTAGTAAATCACCGAAGCGAAGCAATGTACTTTAGTCGATTACCTATACCGTTTGGCAGAGTCAAAGATTTCTCATCATCAGCTTGTTATAAACATATCGGCATTTATGGGTTTCAAAAAGACTTTTTAAAAGAGTTCTGCGAAACACCCCCGATTGAAATAGAATTACTAGAAGCTTTGGAGCAATTAAGAGCATTATATCTAGGAGCAAAGATCGGTGTAGTTGAAACTACGCTTGAATGCATGGGAGTAGATATTCCAAGTGATGTTGAAAAGGTTGAAGCTGCTATGGAGAGGTTATGAGTAAAACAAAATTTATATTTGTAACAGGTGGGGTTGTATCTTCAATAGGTAAGGGCTTGGCTGCAGCAAGCTTGGGTACTCTGCTTGAATCTAGAGGCCTAAAAGTTTGCATGATGAAATTTGATCCGTATATCAATGTGGATCCGGGTACGATGTCTCCATTTCAACATGGGGAAGTTTTTGTGACTGCTGATGGTGCAGAAACAGATTTAGATTTAGGTCACTACGAAAGGTTTACTAATTCAAAAAGCACTCGCAATAACTCAGTTTCAACTGGTCAGATTTATGAATCTGTAATTGCCAGAGAAAGACGAGGAGATTATCTAGGAGCGACAGTGCAAGTCATCCCTCATATTACTGATGAGATTAAAAAGCGAATGATTGATGGTTCAAAGGGGTCTGATGTAGCGATCATTGAAATTGGCGGAACTGTAGGTGATATAGAAAGTTTACCATTTTTAGAGGCCATCAGACAGCTTAGACTAGATGTTGGGTATGAAAAATCTATTTTTATCCATGTAACATTGATTCCATTTATTAGTGCAGCTGGAGAGCTAAAATCAAAACCTACGCAGCATTCTGTAAAAGAGCTTAGACAAATTGGTATTCAACCAGATTTTTTAATTTGTCGTACAGAAGAAGCGATTGATGAAAGTATTAAAACAAAAATCGGTTTGTTTTGCGATGTAAAACCTGAAAATGTAATTGCAGCTAAAGATGCTGATACAATTTATGAAGTACCATTGCTGTTGGCAGAACAAAAGTTTGATAAAAAAGTTTGTGAGCGACTATCAATTAAGAATACAAAAGTAAAGCTTACGGCCTGGAAGAAAATGGTGAGTTCACTCAAAAATCCCAAGCATCATGTTATAATTGGTATTGTGGGTAAGTATGTTAATTTAAAAGAATCCTATAAATCATTAAACGAAGCATTGATTCATGCTGGAATTGCTAATAACACTAAAATTGATTTTCAATATATCGACTCAGAAAAAATCACTAAAAAAAATTACTTAAGTAAATTGCAAACCTTAGATGGGATTTTGGTTCCTGGTGGTTTTGGTTCGCGCGGTATCGAAGGTAAAATATTGTCCATTCAATATGCTAGAGAAAATAATATTCCATTTTATGGTATCTGCTTAGGTATGCAGGTAGCTGCGATCGAGTTTGCTAGAAATGTTTGTAAGATTAGAACTGCCACTAGTAGGGAGTTTGATACAAAAGCGAAACAACCGATTATCGATTTTATGGAAGAGCAAAAAGGCAAGATTGATAAGGGCGGCACAATGAGACTTGGTGCCTACAGGTGTAGTTTAAAAGATAAAACCTTAGCTAAAAAACTATATAAAGAACCCAGCATTTTAGAGCGACATAGACATCGTTATGAATTTAATAATAAGTTTCGAAGTCAGTTTGAGAAAAATGGAATGATTTTTTCTGGTTTATATAAGGAAAAAAACTTAGTTGAAATTATGGAACTACCAAGCCATCCTTGGTTTTTAAGTGTACAATTTCACCCTGAGTTTCAGTCAAAACCAACGGCGCCGCATCCTTTGTTTGTAGGCTTTGTTAAAGCAGCGCTAGCAAATAATACTAAGGCTAGGAAGTAAATTATGTCGAGTTTAGATATTGTTAAAGATGTACTATTAAAAGAAGCAGATGAAATTCTGCGAATTTCTAAAAACCTTGGAGACGAAGTCGATGCTGCGGTTGATTTAATTCTGTCCTGCCAGGGTCGCGTGATTTTATCTGGCTTGGGTAAGTCAGGCCACATAGCTTTAAAGATATCATCTACTTTAAGCTCTCTCGGAACACCTTCGTTTTTTGTACATCCCACAGAGTGCTCTCATGGTGACTTAGGCATGATTTCTACTCAGGATATACTTTTGATTTTAAGTAACAGTGGTAACTCCTATGAATTAAAAGATGTGCTCAATTATGCAAGTAGAAATAGTGTGCCAGTGATAGCGATGACAGGAAATTCTGAAAGTGATTTGGCTAAGGCTGCTCGTGTAGTGTTTAACACAAAAGTGAGTGCTGAAGCTTGTCCGTTTGGCTTAGCACCAACTACAAGCACAACTGTTTGCCTGGCTTTAGGAGATGCTTTGGCAGTTGCTCTCTTAAAAAAGAGAGATTTTAGTAAAGAGCAGTATGCTCAGTATCACCCAGGTGGAGTCTTGGGTAGAAGGCTCTTAACAAGAGTAAAAGATGTTATGCATACAGGAGATACATTTCCTCTTGTAAAATCTAATACCTCAATGCGCGATGTGATTACAAAAATGACGGCTAAAGAAGTTCGCGGAGTGGCAGGTATTATTGATGACAAGGGCAACCTGGTCGGTGTTATTACAGACGGAGATTTGCGTCGTAGGCTAGAAAAATCAAATGATCCTCTTGGTGAAGTAGCAAAAGATGTAATGAGTCACAAGCCTAAAACAATCTTTGAGGATGAGCTAGCAGAAAAAGCACTCTTCATCATGGAAGAGTTTATGATTCAGACTTTGTTTGTTTTACAAGAAAACACAAATAAACCTGTCGGCCTATTACATTTGCAAGATCTTTTAAAAGCAAAATTGCGCTAGCTTGTAACATAATCTTTAGTGTTCCCACTGTGAGTCGGGGGCCACTCAACACGATTAAGGTCTAGATAAATATAGCTAGCATACCTTGTTCTACTGAATATCACTATGATGTAACGTATGGATATTGCTCAGAGGCTGAAGCCTGTGAAGATGCTTATTTGCGACATTGATGGTGTGATGACTAATGGTCGTATTTGGCTAAATGAAAAAGAAGAATGGGTTAGGCAGTTTAATGTGCGTGATGGCGTTGGGCTGAAGTTGCTATTAAAGAATGATATTCACGTAGCTATCATTAGTGGTGGTGACTCAAAAGACGTGCGTATCAGAATGAAGTTTTTGGGAATTCCATTTGTACATTTAGGTATTGAAGATAAAAACTCGGTGTTTGAAGATTTGTTAAAGAAGACAAACTTAAAGCCCGAGAATTGTGCCTTTATTGGGGATGATATTTACGATTTACCGCTGCTTGAAAAAGTGGGAGCTGCATTTACGGTGGCTGACGCAGTAGAAGAGTTGCACGAAAAAGGTGTTTTTGTCACTAAACGCGGTGGTGGGTCTGGTGCCGTTCGTGAAGTGGTAGATTTAATTTTAAAGTATTCTACATTTGTAAAGAGGTAGTTTTATGAAGATGTTTACTGGTTTTCTACTTTTAGTGTTTGCTACTAGCTCTTATGCAAGTGACACACAGGTAATACGTTTTCCAGAAAAGGATCTAGCTAGAGAGTCTGTTCTACCGGTTTTTAAAAATACGATGGCTGTTAAAAAAAGAAATGTGCCTAAAGAGGGGCGTTTTGAGATAGGTCTTTTGGGTGGACAACAGTTGAACGAAGCTTTCTATGAGCCTTATTCTTTTGGTGGCTCTATTCACTATCATATAAACGAACAGCACGGTATTGAGTTAATGGCACTGTTTTTTACTACTAGCGAATCGCAGTATGTTAAAACTTTAAATCAAGACACCGGCGGGGATTATGATTTTGAAAAAGTCCCTAATCTAGAAAATATGTTGCTTGCAAGTTGGGAATACACTCCCTTTTATGGAAAAATCAGCTTAACAAAGCAAACTGTTTACAATACGGCAGTTCACTTTAACTTAATTGCTGGCTTTGTTAACAATGGTGAAAGCAGTAACCTGGCTTTTGGTGCAGGGCTAGGGCAAAAAATATTTTTTAGTCCTAATTGGGGAGTTCGTGCGGACTTAAGAACTCTATTTTATAAAGCGGTTGATCCTTTTTCAAATACTACGGTGCTTACTACCTCTGCTACCGGAGACTTTGAAGAAGAAAATAAATTTAATATCCTTTTAAACCTTGGCATTTTTGCCTATCTTCCCAGTCTGTAACGTATAGTCCAAAGGTCTAGTTTGCTTTCATATTCCTTCAGTGTAGAGCATAGGTCTTGTACTCTATTTACTGGAATCTACTTAAGATTTTTCAGGGATGAAGTATGCTTCAAAGATTCGTAATAATTAGTCTCTTATTTGTTTCACTCTTTTCTTATGCGCAAGAAGAAGAAGATTTAGATATTGTTCTTGAACAAGAACAGCAAAAGGCAGACGAAGTAGCTGACGAAAAAATTGAAAATCTAAATATCAAATCTGTATCCGGGCTAGAGAAATTAGTTCCTTTCAATGATTTGGCCGTTATACAAAAAAGATTTTTGCCACGCACACAGCGATTTGAGTTCTTTCCAAACGTTGGTTTGATACTAAATGATGCGTTTTTCTTTAGTTCGCTGTACGGAGCTAGATTTGCTTATCATTTCTCAGAGAAGTGGGGACTTGAGTTTACGTACCTTGGAATATCAACTTCAGATAAAGATGTAACAAAAGATCTGGCGGATGAAAATGTTCAGACAGACAGCTTACTATTACCAAAATCGTATATAGGTTTGGATCTTAAATGGACTCCAATTTATGGAAAAATGGCAATGGGGAATAAATCAATAGTTCCTTATGATTTTTATTTTTCATTTGGTGGTGGAAGCTTAGATACAAATCAAAAAGATGCTGCGATCGCAGTGCACTTTGGTGTTGGTCAAAGTTTTGCGATCACCCAAGCCATGGCTTTTAGATGGGACACATCATTTTATTGGTATAGTTCAGATGTTGTAACCAAGAATGGTACGGACAGTGGCAATTTTATGAACTTACACCTAACTTTAGGTATGAGTTTCTTTTTCCCGGAGGCTGAATACAGATGAAACACTTTGTCATACTTTCATTATTACTTAGCTTAACTATGCCGGTTTATGGAACTGAGCCTAGCCAAATCGCAGGGCAAACAAAGAAAAAAACAACGAGCACAAAAAAACGTCCTGCTAAAAAGACGAAGGCAAAGACAAAGTCTAAAGCTAAAGCAAAATCGAAGCGCGCCACAAAACCAAAAGCTAGTTCAAGTAAACTTGATACAAGGGCTTACAAAAGATATGAAGACAAATCTGAATTATCACGAGCTCTATCTCTTGCAAAAAGCCAACAGTATGCAGATGCTTCCAGAATCTTATTTGACCTATCAAGAAATCCTAAGTATCGAGCTGAAAGAGATCAAATTAGATATATTCTTGGAATTATGCTGTTCGAAATGGGATTATATCAATCAGCGGGTTATCAGTTCGTAAGTGTTGTTAGGCAAGGTGGCAGCAGATATACAGATAAGTCCCTAGAAAAGCTATCTACAGCTGCTGACATACTAAACGACAGAACTCTACTTAATTACTCGATGTCTAAAGTGAATTTAGATAAATTTCCAAAAGAGCAACGTGATATGCTTCGCTTTAGGGTGGGTGAGTACCAGTATGAGGGTAAACAGTTTGATAAGTCTGCGCATAACTTTTCTAGAGTAAGTAAATCTAGCCCTTACTATTCAAAAGCTAAGTATATGGAAGGTCTTTCGCAAGCAGAAATGAATCAGCTTCAAGATGCTCTAAATTCATTTAACGAACTACAAGGCGTAAGAGATCAATACGGTGTGGTTGATACAAATAGAGTAGCTGCGATGCTTGGTAAAGCTAGGATTTACTACCAAAATAGATCATGGGAAAAGGCGATAGAAGCTTACCGAGAAATTCCTAGAGATTCATTTATGTGGCATGATGCTTTATTTGAAATGTCATGGGCACTGATGCGATCTGCGAAACTTAGATCTGTTTTAAGTAACTTTCAATCACTACACTCTCCATATTATGAAGATGCTTATATTCCAGAGTCACTTCTTTTAAGAGGGATTGTTTATCTGTATATTTGCCAATATGAAGAGATGAATAAAACTTTAGACTTATTTGGTAGTATCTATAAGCCAGTTTCAAATAAGTTGAAAAAGTTCCTGTCATCGCGTCCAAGACCTGATGAGTATTACAGTCAGCAATTAGAAATTATGAATAATTTTAAAATGTATAATGAAAATCAAGCAGCTAGATCGAAACTATCAATTCCATTTATTGTGGGGAATAAAGTCTCTCAAGAAGGTGATTTTCAAGGTACCGAAATGTACATTCAGAAGCTAAAAGAGGAAAGAGAAACTCTTAATAATCTTCCGGCTGATTGGAGAAGGTCAGCTGTGGGGACGGCTTCCATTAAATTAGTAGGTAGACGTATCAAGGCGGCAGAAAGACGTGCGGGCCTACAGATTAAGAGACATTTAATTGAAATTAATAGAGAGCTAGACAAGCTAATTGAGCAATCAGATTTTGCAAAATATGAAATGCTTAATGCTAAAAAAGAAGGAATTAAAAAGACAATCGGTCTTGCACCTAAAGAAAATACCTTAGATGAAAACGTTGATAGAGAGTTCTTTATTCAAAATGGCTATGAATATTGGCCGTTCCAGGGCGAGTACTGGTTGGATGAGTTAGGAAATTATCACTATCTCGGCAAACAAAGTTGTGAGTAATATATGAATATATACCGTATCATTGGATTAGGGTTATTGATTGCTCTTAATATTAATATAAGTGCATTTGCGCAATCGCGTAAAAAAACTGTTGGTGATTTACTAAAGCAAATTGATAAGCAAGGTGGAAGCATTAGTAGTGTTAAGAAAAGTACTCTTAATCTGCCTTCTACAAGAGAGATCGAAACAGTAAAGCCTAAAAATCTATCTTCCATTAAACCATTAAGAACGAAACAAATTGTTGATGGTAATAAAGAAACCTCACAGCTTGAGGCCGTTATAGATGAGGGTATAGAAGAACTATATAAGTTAACTCAAAAATATAAAAAGAGTCCCAATCGTGGTGAACTTTGGCTGCGACTTGGCGAATTGTATGTAGAAAAGGCAAAACTCATCGAGTATAGAACCTATGAAGAGTATGATAAGAGATTAAATCTATATTACGATAAAAAAATTAAGAATAAACCAAAGTTAAATCTACGAATCGCAAAAGACTTCAACAAGAAAGCTATTCAGTTATATGAATGGTTTATTAGGGACTACCCTAAAGATAGAAAAGTAGATCAAGCGTTATTCTTCTTGGGCTACAACCACTTTCAGATCGGAAGCTCTAAAAAAGGTGCTAGATATTACGAAGAGTTAAACAGCCGCTTTCCACGCAGTCGATATGTATCGGAATCTAATTTCTCTCTTGGTGAATACTACTTTGAAGATAACAAGTGGAAGCAAGCAGAAGTTGCCTACGAGAAAGTTATCCAAAGAAAAGATGAAAAGCTTTTGTCATTTGCACTATATAAAAAGGCTTGGGCTCTACATAGACTTGGGCAGACGCAAAAAGGCATAAAATATCTAGAAAAGGTAGTGGAACTTGGTGAGAGAAATAAACAAAAGATTCGACTTGTTGCCGAAGCACAGAGAGATATGGTGGTTTTCTACTCTGTCGTAGGTAACTATGAAAACGCAAGACGCTATTTCTCTAAGTTCATGGATGATAAAGAAGTAGAGGGTGCGCTAGAGAAATTAGGGTTTATTTATGTGGAATATGGTAAGCGCGATGCGATTCGCTATGTGTTTACTGATCTAATAAACTCAAATCCAAGAGCAAGAAAAGCTTTAGACTACAAATATCAAATTGTGAATGCATACTCTACTGCTGGTGATCGTAAAGTATACCTAAATGAATTAAAAGACTTTATGGCGGACTATACGCCTGACTCTGCCTGGGGTAATGCTAATAAAGACGGGATTAATGACAGCCAAGTATTGCGTGAAAAGTTCTTAAGAAATCACTCGCTGCAGAATCATAAGGTATACCTTAAAAATAAATCTGGAATTGCAAGATCCATGGCGATGGAAGGCTATAAATTATATTTAAAATATTTTTCAAGTGCCAAAGGGTCTGACGAAATACATTTTTTCTATGCTGAGTTGTTGTATGATCAAAAGAAGTACGAGGATGCAGCTGAAGAGTATGATTGGGTCGTAAAGAATGTTAAAAGCAGTCAGTATTACGATAAGGCCCTTAATAATATGATGATATCGCTTGAAAAGGGTTTACCATCTGAAGATAAAGTCAGAGATAAAATTGGTGACTCTACACAGCGTTACGCATTTCCACCAAGTGTTGAAAAGTTTGTAGCAGCCGCCACTGTATACATAGCATCTTCTTCTGACAAACAACAAAAAGCTGAAATAACATTTAGGGTTGGACGTTTACACTATTTATTCAACCAATTTGATGAAGCT
>JAGRAL010000045.1 GCA_020434605.1 Bdellovibrionales bacterium | reverse complement strand
TACTATGGGAGAAGTTCCTAGCGCTCGAATAGCATCTACTTGCTGGGTTACTACCATTGACCCAATTTCTGATGCATAACCAGCTCCTACTCTGCCAGCAACTACCAGACCAGTAAACACAGGTGCAAGCTCTCTGATAAAAGATAGGCTTACAATTTTTGGAACATAAAGTTGTCCACCGAATTTTTGTAACCCTAAACCAAACTGTAAAGCCATTACCATACCCGAGCAAAGTGCGGTAACGATCACTAGTAAAAAAGATCTTACTCCTACTTGGTATATTTGATCTTGCAGAGATTTTTTTTCAATTTTTGTTAGTAGGGCTGATTTCCAAAAACTTATAAATAGGGTTGCTAGTCCACCAGCTAATGAGATGTACTTATCTGCAAAGAACTGTAGTTGGCTAGTAAGTGCATTCATTACTTCACCCTAAAGTTATTAACAAATTTATTAAAAGTATGTAAATCACTTTCGATGCTTTGCTTTTTACCAAAATAGCTAATTACATACGAGCAATTATTTTTCTTAAAGACTACAAGTTTAATTACGACTGAAATACCATCGACAAGACCTTCATACTCTGATTTCAGTCCGACTCGGCTATTGTAATCAAATTTGCTCTCTACCACCTTTTTGATTTCATCAATGCCCTGTATGTTTTGGTAACTTAAATCTTGAAAACTTGGATCATAGTTTTCGCTACAAGCTGTTTGTAGTGAAATTGAATTGGCATTCTTCGCATTTCTCCAGTATTGGTCCATGCCAGTTTGTTCCATGCGAACAAATGGTTTTGAAGGCACCACAAGGCTATAGTATTTAGATTTTTCTAATACAAGAGGCTTCTGTAATTGCACAGAAACACATGACGTTAATATCAAAAGATGTAGCAAGTTGATTCGTTTCATAGTCCACTCAAGTTGTTAGTTTAAAATCGGTCGTTCAGCGTTAAGCTGTTAGAATATCTCCTGTTTTTTTTGAAAAATAGACCTTTAACCTGTGTCATCGATTTGGCTAAGTGCCAAGTATTTTTGGTCTGGAATGTAATCTACTCAAATATGCGTGTAAATAGCCGCCCGCGTTTTGTTGGCATTGTTTCTGCTCTTATTACTACTAGGGATATTAGGAAATTACTTATTTTTATATAAGTAGTTGTAAATAAAGGGGAACTTTTAAACATGCCGAATTTAAGTGCTGCAATGAATTTGACACGTAGACTTTGTGCTGTAATGGCATTGCTATTATTGCCATTAAACTCTGCGCTAGCACTTTCAGCACAACTAAAGTCCAGTGCAGACGGTTCTCAAATAGAATTTCAAGGCAGAGCTCTTTGGGAGTACTTTTTAGATAGAAAAGAAAAGCGTCTAGACTTACGTATTGATGACATCTCTCCTGAGGTTACTAGTAATATTCTTACCTGGAAAGACGAGTTCATTGATAAGGTCGAAGTAAAACAAAAGACAGATCAGTACGTTGAGTTCATAATTTATCTAAAAGATGATAGCATTCAAGCTTTTGATTACCAGATGGAATCTCCTAGTAGACTCTTAATCGATTTATATAAAGATAAAAAAGAAGAAAAGGTTGTAGAGGTATTACCTCCTAAAAAAGTAGTAGCTAAGGCTAAAAAACCAAAAGAAGCTAGAAAGCCAGCCTCTGAAATTCCTATAGCTATTGATGCCCCCGCTGCACCTAAAGACAATAACCAAGAATTTCGTGGTCTAAAAGATGGGGCAGATCCTAACTACGAACGATTTGCGATTCTAAATTTTGAAATTTCAAAACGTGCTCAGATTGCTGCACAAAAAAATGTGTTCATTCCGTTTCCATATTTAATCACTGAAACTTCATTTATTAAAGAAATTGAAGATACAGCTCCCGTTTATGAAATCGCAGAGCATGAAGGGGCAGAGGCTGAGCGAGTAAAACTTTTACAAACTGTATTTAATAACAAAAGATACGCTCTATTCCTAACAGGCTTAGAAGCTTTTAGAAAAGAGTTACCAAATACTAAATATCAGCATCTACTACGATTTATGGAAGCGGATGCCCACTATAATATGTGGAAAGAAACTAATGAAAATGGTAGTTATATCAAAGCGATCACCTTGTACAAGAAGCTATTAGAAGATTATCCAAAATCACCGCTATATGAAAGAACACGCTTACTAATCGCTTATGCAACACTAGCTAAAAAGAATTATGTGGCAGCATTACAAGAGTTTTTAAGTATTCAAGCGGATATTCCAAACAACAGGTTTAAAGAAGAAGTTTTAGTTAGTATTGGTGATTGCTTACTTGGACTTAATAAATTTGAAGATGCGATTTCTACATACACAAAAGTAATGGAAGGTGAAGGGGCCTTACAGACGAAGTATAAGTCTGCACTAAAAATTGGAGACGTATTAGCTAAACAAAAAAATTATGATGCTACAATTGATACTTATAAAAAGATGCTTGACCGCTTTCCGGCATCTATAAATGATGCGCCTAACGCTCACTATAATATCGCTGAATCTCTATTTAGACAGGGTAAATACTTAGATGCGCATAAGTACTATATTGAATTTTTAAAGAGATATCCTATGCACCAGCATGGCGGCTATGCGCTAAATAGAGTTGGTGAAATTTTAGAAATCATGACTGAAAATACTGCGAAAATAAAAGGTGCCTACCTTGAAAACACGTTTAGATACAACAATACAGACGGTGCCTTTGTTTCAAAATTAAGAATTGATAGTAAAAATATTCCAGATATGAAAGAGTCAGAAATTGCAGATTTGCGAGAGCGAGTAAACGCTTTTAATGCTAAACAAGACTCACCTGATTTTCAGCATTTAACGACTGCACTAACTGAGGAAGGTCTTTTTAAGAGGGGAGATTTAAAAGACTCTCTTGAAATACTACAATCGTTTTATAAAGATAATACTACCTCACCGTATCTTCCATTTTATAGAAGTAAAATTGCTAGAAACTTAACAGAGCAAATTCATCAGGATTTAAATAATAAAAAGTATTTAGAGGCACTAAGATTGTATGGCTCTAATAAAGCTATATGGCTAAGAGATGCAGATCGATTTGATTTAACACTTTACGTAGCCGAAACCTTAGAAAAGACAAGTGCTCTTGAGCAGGCAGCTAAAATGTATCGAGATCTAGTTGGTAAATTGCAGGCTATCCAAGGCACTGAAGAAGAGCAAAAGCGCGAAGTGCTAGAAAACCTTCCAAAGCTACAAGTAGTAAACTTAAGAATGGGTAGTACTTATTATGAGTTAAAAGAATTTGAGAGATCCCTGCAGCACCTAAACATGATCGAAAATACGGATGCTTTATCAGAAGATGAGAACATGGAGAGAATTGGGTTATTAGCTAATGTTGCCATTGAAAAAGCTGAATATGAAATTGCTGAAGGGTATTTAAACCAAATTATTAAAACAACAAAAGCTCTGCCAGAAGTTGTAACTAAACCATACTTTAAATTAGCTAAAATTTTTAGAGAGCAAAAGCAAGATCAAGATGCGATACGAATTCTAGATAAAGTTGTAAATTTTTACGAAGACAGTAAGTCAATAACAGATGAACAGTACATATCTGCTTTATCACAAAAGGCTGAGATTTTACTTAAGCAGGGTAAAAAAGAAGATGCATCCAAGTATTACCAAGATTTAGTGAATAATTTTGAAACAGGATCAGAAATAACTTCTGCTAGGTATACACTTGGAAATTTATTTTTTGAAAAAGGTGATTTAGCAAAAGCCGAGGAAGTTTGGATGCCACTTCAAACCGCTGACAATGGCGAAATTTGGTACAAACTGGCAAAAGAAAAGTTAGATGAAGCAAGATGGACGGACTCTTATAAAAAGTATTTAGAGAGAATGCCCGCGAGTAGGAGCCAATAATGATATTAACGCAAGATCCAAAAATGAAGCATATCATAGAGATAGCTGAGAGTATCGCGAGTAGCCGTGCCGCTGTAATGATACAAGGTGAAAGCGGAACAGGTAAAGAGATATTGGCTAAACTTATTCACTCAAAGAGTCAGCGTGCTTCACAAAGAATGGTAACAATTAACTGTGCAGCTATTCCAGACGGTTTACTTGAGAGCGAGTTGTTTGGATATGTTAGAGGAGCATTTACAGGGGCAAATCAAGATAAACCTGGAAAGTTTGAACTGGCCAACAATAGTACGCTGCTACTAGACGAGTTGGGTGATTTGCCTTTAGCGCTTCAAGCTAAGCTTCTTAGAGTTCTACAAGAAAATGAAGTAGAGAGATTGGGTGCGAGACAACCAGTTAAAATTAATGTTCGTATTATCTCCACAACAAACAAAAATATTGAGCGTCTGGTTAAAGAAGGTAAATTTAGAGAGGACTTGTATTACAGACTGAATGTAATTCCTATGCAGATACCTTCTTTAAAACAGCGCCCAAAAGATATTTCTTTGTTGGCTCAGCACTTCGTAGAGGTGTCCAGCCTTCTAAATAAAAAGGATAAAATGCAAATCTCTAAAGAAGCTATGGAGAAATTGCAGTCATGGGTTTGGCCTGGAAATATTCGTGAGATGGAGAATGTGATCGAAAGAGCAGTGCTACTTAGCCAAGGTAGAACGCTATTGCCTGAATTTATCGAACTTCCTGAGCTTAGTGAAAATGCGGAGCCAGCATTTATCGAAGCTGGCATGACTATCATGGAAGCTGAGAAAAAATTAATCTTAAAAACATTAGAATTTACTAATCAAAATCGTACAAAGGCAGCTCACCTACTTGGTATTAGTATCCGTACTTTGAGAAATAAAATTCACGAGTATAAAGGAGACATGCTGAATGAGTAAATTATTCGACACTACTACAACAGCATTAGAGAAATCTTTAGATTACATGATGGAGCGTAATACAGTTACGTCTGCCAATATTGCTAATGCTGAAACTCCAAATTACAAAGCTAAAAAGGTTGATTTCGAAGATCAATTGGCAGCTGCTCTGCAAAGAGGCGGATCACAAAATATGGCTGCAACAAATGCTCTGCACTTTCCTTTGGCTCGTCCCGCCTTAGAGGGCTTAGAGGCTGATATATATGATAATCCAGATATTCCTGTAAATAATGATATGAATACTGTGGATGTCGAAAAAGAAATGGCTGTGCTAAATGAAAACTCAATCAGATACAAAGCAGCTACACAACTGATTAATAAAAAAATGGGTGCCATGAAGTATGTAATTGGAGGAGGTAGATAATGGATTTATTAACTTCAATGCGTGTGAATAGTTCTGGTATGACTGCGAATCGTATGCGCATGAATACG
>JAGRAL010000044.1 GCA_020434605.1 Bdellovibrionales bacterium | reverse complement strand
ATATTTACAGATACAAATACTAAAGTAACAACGAACACAAAAGAAGAATTAAGTAAAAAACTTTATCAATTTATAAAGGAATCTATATGATACTCTGCTTAGACGTAGGTAACAGCCAAATATATGGTGGTGTTTATATTGATGATGAGATCAAGCTAAGGTTTAGACACAACACCAATTATGCTACTTCCTCTGATGAAATAGGTCTGTTTTTAAAAACAGTAATTAAAGAAAATGGCATTGAACCTACTGATATTAAAAACATAGCTATCTGCTCAGTGGTACCACAAGTGGTGTACTCACTTACAAATGCTTGTAAAAAATATTTTAAGATCAATCCATTTCTACTTCAGGCTGGGGTTAAAACAGGGCTTAAGATCAATTACAGAAACCCCGTGGAGGTAGGTGCTGATAGAATTGCAAATGCTATTGCAGCCACGCAAATGTATCCAAATAGCAACCTAATCGTAGCCGACTTCGGCACCGCTACTACATTATGCGTAATTACTAAAAACAAAGAGTACCTTGGCGGAGTTATTATTCCAGGTATTAGAATCTGTATGGAATCTCTTGAAATGAAGACTGCCAAACTCCCATCTGTAGAAATTGTAAAAACCAAAAACATAGTTGGTAGATCTACAGTAGAAAGTATACAGTCTGGTCTTTACCACAGCCACTTGTACGGTATACGTGGAATGTTTGAACAAATTAAAAAAGAGCATTTTAAAAATGAAGATGTAACTTTAATTGGAACAGGTGGATTTTCAAGACTGTTTGAAGACGACAACCTATTTCATAAGATTCATCCAGATTTAGTATTACAAGGACTTTTTTACGCACTTAAAACAAATATATAGAGGAAATTATGAGTTTAATGTTTTTAAAATCAAAATTACATAGGGCTACTGTTACTGATGCTGATTTAAACTATGAGGGTTCTATTTCTATAGACCCAAAACTTTGCGAAGCTGCTAAGTTAAGTAAGTTCGAGAGAGTTGAAATTTACAACTGCAACAACGGTGAACGTTTTGCTACTTACGTAATTCATGGCAAAGAAAATGAAGTTTGCCTTAATGGTGCCGCTGCAAGGTTGGCACAAAAAGGTGATCTGGTGATTATTTGCTCATATACTTACTTAGATGAAAAGCAAGTTAATGACCACCAAGCTAGACTTGTCTTATTAGGACCTGGAAACGAAGTAAATCTTTGTAAAGACGACCCCGTATTAGGCTAACTAACGAATCCCTTGGTGTGCTTGATAAATATTAGAAATATGTCCCTTTAATTTTTTAATGTGGGTACTCCACTCTACTGCATAAACTGCGACTGGAGTACTTAGCTCGCCCTGCGAAACTATGCTATGCAAATGTTTTCTGATCTCACTAAGTTCAATCCCTAATTGCATAGAAGTTTTAGCGGGCTTGGTATCTCTTTCAAAAAAACCTTTGTTTTGTAACTCATCAAAAACCAATTCATAATAAAGTACAGTTTTTTCTAAATAATCCTTCATTTTTTGGTGATATTCTTTGTTCTCCAGCAGTGTATCTACATGTGCCAGCATTTTAAATAGCGTGATACAACTATCAGCCATGCTCTCTAGCTCGCCAGATATTCTTAATATCGCCCGTAACTTTTCTGAGGCGTATGACGACATTTGATAACACATCAATCGTTCAGAAAAATGAATGATTTCAGATTGCATATTATCAGTTATCTTTTCATACTTTTGCAGCTTTTTTTCTACTGATATGTCATGAGCGTTTAGTGAAAAGGCTGATCTCACTTGCTCAAGCATTGTTAAAACTAATGCCGCCTTTTTTTTAGTTTCTAAAAATAAGAGCTCTGCAAAATAAGATACGTGATACATACCGATGGGATCTATCCAAATCAAAGCCTTGGCCTCTTTATGATTTTTTTCAGCAATGATTTTTTCTGAAATTTTTTGATATACCGGATAAAGAGCAATAGATACTAAGACAATAAAAAATGCATAGGCATAAGCTACCCATAACTCATACTGCAGTAAAAAATAAAGTGTAGGAAGCAATAGAGTCCAGATAATAAAAGCTGAACACACAATTCTTTGTTGTTGTGAGCTAGCTGATTTAGCCGAAAAAGTTCTATATAATAAAATAGAAAAAATGGATGTGCCTAATGCCAAAAGCAAAAAGGCTGCAGGCAGTTTTAATAATGCAAACACGAATGGCCAAAATATAAAAGAAGGAAACAAAAGTGGAAATAGTAACAGCCAGTACATTTGATCTTCTAAAGGGAATAAGTTAGCAGAAAAAAACCTAAGAACTAAAAAGAACAGAAGAGTTAAAAAGAACGTTTTGATCCACGGTCGTAATTTTGGAATAGGAAAAAGCACAGCAAGAGGTAAAAAATAATAAAATGGCATTACATCCGTTAAGTGATTAATTTGAGTCATAAATAAATTAAGCGCAAGAGCCACAAACAAGCCACCCGTCCACAAAGCTATAAAGTCTTTTACTTTTAAGTAGCCAGTATTTGTCATAATTAATAAATGTGAAAAAAATGAATCAAAACTGACATGAGTAATGGATGTCCATGCCCCTAACATCGTGTTCTTAATGGATCCTTGACCAATATAATTTATATATTTATTGGCAGTTGAAAATACCACCGTCTGAAATTGCTTTTGTAAGATATGATAAAAGAAATATCCGCCAAGCAAATAAACGCTATACTTAAAAACATGTACCCAAACATCTTCCATATTACTTCCTATATATATCAAACCTGATGGTTTTAGTTACAATACTTTGGTGTTTTAAATCTGAAATGGGCTTTGCTTTCACATCTCTTTTTACCACAACCTTATGAGTGGCTGCACTCATTGCCGCATCAAACAAGTCACTCGTCGACTCATTAGAATCTGTTAGTAATTGCAAAACCTGCATCTCTTTTTTTGTCTTCGCACTTTTTTCTATCCCAAACATAGGATCTAAATACACAGCAAAAGGCTTTTTATCTAAATCAGAAAGTACCTTTTGAGCCTCTCCCGCTCGCACATCTATATTTTTAATATCTGCCCGCTTCAAAGCATCTTCGACCAGTACAAAAACAAATGGATTTTTTTCAGCAGCGATAATATTGTGCCCTATCCTAGCTAAGCGAACACTATCTTCTGCAAACCCTAAGGTAGCATCAAATATATACTCTTCAGAAGGCACATCCTGAAATGCTTTCACAATTGGCTCCTTATTGGATTGCATCAGTCTGTAGCCTATTCTCCCTGATAGATAGTTAAGATGCATCTTCAGGTGCGGTTTTGTTAGATGAGATACAAAAGATAAACCGTCTCGAGATGCCAAGATGTAAGTATTTCCAGTAGCAGCCTCACGCACTAAGCCTACTTGTAACCTAGAGGCCAGGCTCTCACCAAGAGGCATATATTCATCTTCTATGACTAATATAGACGGCTTAAGCAATTCGCTTTTCCTTTCGTTAAATATATTGTATAGCTTTTACTAATTAGGTGTCTATGACTATTGAACAAGCACAAGAACAAATTGTATCTCAATTCCAGGACTTACAGAACTGGGAAGATCGGTATAAAAAAATTATTGCACTTGGTAAAGAGCTCCCTTCTCTTCCAGAAGAATACTACACCGATAAATATAAAGTGAATGGCTGCCAGTCACAAGTTTGGCTACATGCTAAAATGCAATCCGGAAAAATTGTGTTTATAGGTGATAGTGACGCCATGATTGTTAAAGGCTTACTTGCCATTTTACTAAAAATTTTTTCAGAGCGCAGCCCTGAGGAAGTCATGCAAACAACACCTGATTTTATTACTAAAATTGGACTTAATGTCCACTTGAGCCAAAGTAGATCCAATGGCGTTGCTGCCATGATTAAGCAAATGAAGTTATATGCACTTGCCCTGCACACTATGCAGTCAAAGGAAAACTAAGTATGAAATACATAATCGCTGGTACAAATCGCCCAGACTCTAACTCTCTAAGAATAGCTAACATCATAAAGTCCATCTACACTGCAATGAATGAAGAGACTGAGATTATCAGTTTACAAGATTTACCTTTAAAAGAATTAGATGGAACTCAGTACAGTAAAAATAAACCAACATGGATTGAAAATGTTAATAAGAAAATTATCTCTTCAGATGGGCTGATCTTTATTGTTCCTGAATACAATGGATCTATGCCCGGTGTACTAAAGTTGTTTATAGATCACTTTGAATATCCTGGATCTTTTGTGCATAGACCTGTGTGCTTTGTGGGTCTTGGCGGTATGTTTGCTGGCCTTAGACCTGTAGAACACTGCCAACAAGTCTTTGGCTATAGAAACGCTTTTATATATCCAGACCGTATCTTTTTACCCAATGTCTGGACTATGCTCGAGAATGATAAAATTACTAAGGCTGAAATCATGAAATTACTAGAAGAACAGGCAAAAGGTTTCAGTACCTTTGTACACGCTCTTAAGACAAACGGCCTACATGCAAATACTAGTGCAAAATAATTTTAAGTATCTAATTATATTTGGTAAAATAAAAACAGAATGAACAACGTAGATCAAAACATCATCAATGAATTAACCTCATTACTTATACGCTTAATCAGCGAAACAAACGGTATCGCCTTATCTGATACTTTGGAACTAGCAGAAAATGATGCCGCAGTTAATGAAAAGCCACATTTGTTAATACAAGTACAAAGCTTTAAAACATTACTTGGTAGTTTTCAGGAAAATCAGGTGCAAATACATACACTTTTGCAGCACCCGGTAGCTAAGGCTTTACACCAAATGTTCAATCACTTCCCACTGCCGTACAAAGAAGAACATATTCACTTAACTGGCTCACTAACCGCCGAGTTTTTATTTCCTAAAATCAAAAAGCTACTTGATGGAAAAGACAAAGATACTTACGAAAAGATTATTGTTGATAACTACGGTAAAGATGCTCTTCCTATTAAATCTGTGCAAGATGTCGATAATTTAATTCGTCTAAAAGAAGGTGAATTATTTGATACTTACTTAAAAATATTACTTTTAGCAAAGCTAGTGCTAACGACTCGCGAACACCATAGAGAAGCCGCTTACTCGATGGCAAAAGATTTAAAAGAAAATTATAACGTTGGATTTATACGCTTAAAGTTTACTTTATCTCGAGCCACTTCAATGGCTTCGGAGCAAATCCCGGGCCTTGATGACTTAACCGAAGAAGATGTTGTTTTAGGTTTATACGATGGCTTTACAGATTATCAAAAAGAGTATCCTGATTTTAAATTTATTTTATCTCCTAGCTTTAGAAAAGAGCCTGGATTTTTTGATAAAGACAATTTCCCTTCAAAACAAGATCATTTTTTATCACAGGTAAATAGTGTTTTAGAAATCCTCAAAAAATATCCATTTCTTGAGAACGTATTGTGTGAAGTCGACACTGTAGGTAATGAAATGGACCTATATAGAAAAAGTCACTTCAATGAAATGAAGTACGGCTTTAGAAAATTACAATACAAAGGCTTTCGCATTAGATCTCACCATGGTGAGGTTTGGTACACCTTGAGAAAAGGGGTTCAGGCTGTAGATAATGCCATGAACATCTGGCATATTGATACTCTTGAACACGGATTAAGCCTAGGGATCAATCCTAACTACTACTTCCATAGCTTGTATCAACGAGTTTTAAAATGGAATCAAGACGGTAAACCCGTACCAGAAAAGTCTTTAGAGTATTATGAAATTCAAGATATGGATTGGTCTTTTTACCCAGAAATCAAAGACAAACTTTTAAGTGGTCGACCTATTACTGAACCCGAGCGCGTAAAGTTTACTAAAGCTAAGTTTCATATCGCCAGAGAGGTTGAACACTATCAGCACGATGTTTTAAATCGTATGATTCAAAAAGGTGTGACTCTTACAGCACTACCTTCATCAAATACAAAACTAACTAGATATTTTAAAGATTATAAGGACCATCCATTTGATTGGTGGGAAAAAAAGGGTGTTAAACTCGGTGTTGGTACCGATAATTATATCACTTTAAATACAAATTTTATCCAAGAGATGTTGATCTTATTATTTACAGATCCTGACAACCTAAAAATCACAAAGCTATTAATGGTTACAACCGGACACTCTCATCGGCCACACATTTCGCAATTGTTATGGTCGATGAACAAACTGATTTTTAAATAAGGTTATGCCCTAAATTCCTATTTTTAATCTAAACCAATCTATAAACTCGGTAGCCCCCATACCAAGGCTAGCAAAAAATAGTAAGCCCGCTATCGCTATTACGTAACTTACTAATATCAAAACACCATCATCTTCTAAAAGACCAATGGCATTAAGAACCATAAAATAAGCTGGTACCGAGTTAGAAAATGGTATTGGTAGCGGCAGAGCAAGTAAGAAGGCAAAAAATGCAATTGAAAATGCATTAAATATTCTGACAGGTGGAAGCTTTAACCAAAAATTAAATCTTGGCTTAATTAGCTTTTCGGTTTTGCTTAACAATTTTATTAAGGCATCACAACTGCTAACCACCAAGTTATGCTTTATGTGCTTTGACATAAATTTTTTAGGAAGCCATGGGCTTTTCTCTAGCGCCATAAATGTGGATAGCAAAATAATGATTCCGCCAAACACAGTTGATAATCCCATCATTGGCAATGGTTGAATAAATGGTAAACAAAAGAACAAAACTAAAAACGCATGGCTTCTGGCTCCAAACGTAGTGATGATATCAACCACATACAAACCATTTGGATCTGATTTTTTTTTAACGACTAAGATCGCTTCTTTCAAAGAAAATTGTTCTGTGCTCATATTGCCTACCAATTCTTAGTTATTTTTTTAATGTGACACTGTATTTTAGGATGTACAATCACATTCACTTTAGCTGGCCTGCAGCAGCCGCATATGCTCCTAAAAAGTGTTGTAATAATTGAAACGTAAGACCCCATATTTTTTTACCTTCAAATTCGATGCATGGAAGATTCATTTTTACATTCTCTCTTTGAAAGATGTACTCACCAATGTTCTTGGGATTGCTTAGATAAGCTACCGGTATCCAATACGCATTTTCTACTTCGTTAGAGTCTAAAATAAATTTTGTTTCTTTGCTGGTGAATACAAATGAGCAAAGAGTACCTGGAACTAAAAGACCACGCTTACGAAGCTGAATATCTAAAAGCCCTCCTAAGCAGTCCTTAGCTTGCAAATGAATCCCAACCTCTTCATTTGTTTCTCTCATCGCGGTAAACTCTAAACCTGAATCACTATCTTCTTTTTTCCCGCCCGGAAATGCCATTTGACCTGACCAGTTGTCCCCTTCTCTTACAGCTCTTTCAATAAATAGTAATTCTTGGTTATCAGACAATATGATGGCTACAGCGTACGTTGGTTGCGCTATATCAGTAGACATATATTTTTTATGAATATGGTGCTTTAGTATTTGGGTATCAATTTTCATCTTCGTCGTAGTTGACAAAAACTTGATCGCTTGTAGGAAATGAGCAACATGTTAAGATTTTACCCTTGCGGATATCGTCTTCATCTATGGCCTCGGCTCCATCCATATTTACATCACCTTCTATTTTATTGGCAATGCATGCAGTGCAGATACCAGACATGCAGGAATAGGGTAAATCCACACCTTCTCTTAAACCTGCCTCAAGAATGGACTCCCCCTCGTTGCAAGTAATTGTTGTAGTCTTACCTTCATATTGAATTTTGACTGATGCCATCAGAATCTCCTGTTAGGTCAATTTAAAGTAAAAATAGCCATTCTCAAAGTAAAAAAACTTGCCCTGCGCTATAAGACTGTTAATAATGCCACCCATGAAAGCATTCCTGACAATCATCTCTTTTTTAGCACTCATCTCATGCGCGAGCTCTAGCTCTGAGGTAAAGCACACCATTGTTATTAAGGGTATTAACGATGGGAATACGCCCACTACATACTCAATAAAGGTATATACTCTCTATGCTGGTAGTGATTGTAACAATCTAGAAATTTATCGTCGCTTTGGTACTACAGGAAAATATTTTGAATTTTTTAAAAACAATTCTGCTATCATAGCGTCCGCACGTCCAACAGATGATGAGGTTTTTGGTTGTGTAGCTATTGAGTTTTCAAATTTATTTAAGGCTACTTGCGATGGCAACACAAGAAGTGTTGAGGCCAATTTTGCAGGAGGCACAGACATTGACGGCAATGTTACGACAGGCCCTGATGGAAAATCTAGAATCGCAATGTTTTTAACACCAGCGACTCCTTTAGATACGGCGAACTCAAGGGATTTTTACTTTGTTGCCAGTGGTATTACTGATTGTGTGAGTGCTGCTGCAGCTAATTTTACCCTTAGCGAAACTAACCCTTTACCTTAAAACCCTCAGCTAAAAGAATCGGTCTGATTTTATCCCGATGCTCTCCCTGGATCTCTATGGTCAGTGTGTCCTTTTTATAGGTCCCACCGCAGGCACATCTGTTCTTTAATTTTTTACAAATCTCGTCCCACTTTGGGTGATCAAAAGGCAGGTCATAAATTACAGTTACGGCTTTCCCACCCCTGGATTTCGTTTCCAGCCTAAGTTTTAAGCATATGTTGCTAGGCTCCCACTTTACTGGCCTTTTGGCTGATTGTTTTTCCATGTCTTTAGGGTCTGTACTGTAAACTAATTTTCGATCGCTCATGCCCCATACTAACCACCTTTCAATTCTCTTTCAATTACGAAAGATCGGCGTTTCTATTAGTAGATTTTGTGGTTTGGGCATATATAGAAAGTATGAATCTTAGTGAAATCAAAAAAGATGGCCAATTTGAGGTGCTTGGAGTTGAAAGTGACGAACTCCGAGAGCGTTTAACAGAAATGGGTGTTTACAGGGGATTAAGAGGGAAGCTAGTAAGGCACTTACCATTTGGGGGGCCTGTTATATTACAAGCTGGGGAATCTTTATTTGCGCTACGCCGTGAGGATGCCCAATGGATACAAATTCTAGAACTGTAATACCTCTTATCGGAGCTCCAAACTCCGGAAAATCTACACTATTCAACTGGCTAACAGGCGCAAAGCAAAGAACTGTTAACTACCCTGGCTCAACCGTTGAGTACAGCAGAGGCTCTCTGCTTGAAATTTACAAAAAACCGGTTGAAATCATTGATACACCAGGGATTTATAGCTTGTTTCCTAAAACGAGTGATGAAGAAGTTACGGTCGACATATTAAAAGCGAATAATTATAAAAAGGTAATCTTAGTTATCGATGCTACACAATTGCAGCGTCACCTTTACATTTATAAACAACTACAAGAAGCAGGGTACGATATCATTATTGCAATGATGATGACTGACTTATTAAAAAAATCAAAAAAGCAAATTAACATCGCCTTACTTGAGCAAGAGTTATCGGTAAAAATTATTCCCATTGAGGGAAGGCTTGGCGCAGGAGTTAAAGACTTAGCCGCTGCCATTGATTTAGAGCTAGGCTCAAACACTCCATCACTTGCTAATTTGCCACGCTGGAACGCAGAGAAACAGCAAAGCATTCAAGATAATATTACCGACTTAATGACAAAAATCACAGTCTATCCACAAGGGCACGACAGTAAGAACTTATTAGATTGGACATTTAAACTAGATAAAATATTTCTGCATTCATTCTTAGGTATCTCGTTATTTATTGGTTTTATGTTTTTCGTGTTCGCCTCTATCTTTTGGTTTGCAGCACCTTTTATGGATTTTGTAGATGGCTTGTTTGGTTCACTTGGTGAATATACGTTAACCATGCTACCCGACTCACTGATTGGTGATTTCTTAGCAAATGGAGTGATTGCAAGTATTGGTGCTTTTGCTGTCTTTGCACCACAAATTTTTATTTTATTTTTCTTAATTGGAGTACTTGAAGACTCTGGATATCTGGCAAGAGCGGCTAGCTTAGTAGATCGCTTCTTTTCTAAAATTGGTATGAATGGTAAAGCATTTGTCCCACTGTTATCTGGGTTTGCCTGCGCAGTACCTGCTATGATGGCAACTCGAACCATTGAAAATAAAAAAGAACGATGGATCACCATGTTCATTCTTCCGATAATGACTTGCTCAGCCAGACTTCCCGTCTACGCTCTTTTTATTGCATTTTTATTTCATGACAACCCACTCTTGGGTGGCGTAGTGATGGCACTCGTTTATTTCTTATCTCTATCTATTGGTCTTATATTTAGTTCGATACTAAATTTTTTCATCAAGGATACATCTCCTACTAAATTTATTTTAGAACTTCCTCTGTATCGAGTACCAATGTGGAGAAACATCACTTTTAATGCTTACAAAAGAATGATGTCGTACTTAACCAAAGCTGGTCCCGTTATTTTTGTACTGGCACTTATTATTTGGTTAGCCTCTACATTTCCAAATTACAAAGAAGAAGACCCTATCAAACGCTTCGACACAAGCTATGCAGCTAGCATCGGTCATGTGATTGAACCTGTCTTTGCACCTATGGGTGGGGACTGGAGAATAGGTGCTGCAATGGTCACCACATTTGCTGCCAGAGAGGTTTTTGTGGGTACTCTAGCTGTTTTATTTAAAGTGACTGACGAAGATGAGGATGCTCAAACGCAAACATTACTTGAGCGCATGAAAGGCGCCACACACGCAGATGGTAGTCCTCTATTTACATTGCCTCTAGTGGTTTCTTTGATGGTCTTTTTTATTTTTGCTCTACAATGTATAGCCACTTTTGCCATTGCTAAAAAAGAAATGAACTCTACCAAGTTTGCTGTTATACAATTAGTTACCTTAAACGTAATTGCGTATATTATGGCGGTAGCTACATATCAGATTTTATCAGTATTAATTTAATAAAGGAGTATTTATGTCATCTATTGATAAAGAGAAGGTCATTGACTGTTTGAACCACATTATGGAAGTGGAATTTTCAGGGGTTGTTAGGTATAGCCATTATGCTTTGATGGTGTTTGGACACAATCGAATTCCTATTTGCTCTTGGTTACGTAGCCAGGCCAAAGAAAGCCTTATGCACGCCGATCAAGCGGGCGAACACATAACAACACTAGAAGGTCACCCATCTTTAAAGATTGGAAAGCTTTTAGAAACGCACAAACATTCCATCAATGATATTTTAAACGAGAGTTTAGAGCACGAGCTTGAAGGACTTGAGACTTACAAAACCCTTTTAAAGCTGGTTGAAGGAAAATCTGTGTATTTAGAAGAGTATGCTAGAGAAATGATTCAAGAAGAAGAAATGCATATTGCTGAAGTTAAAAAAATGCTTCGCGCACCTAAGTGATCTTATGACTAAGGTAAAGAGAAACCTCTCTTTACCTTAGTGTGCCTTGTATAAAATCTTTCATATCATTGATTACGTGCGGAGGAATTTCATGACCTCCTTCAAACGACTGAAAATATCCATCCCATCCCGCTTCTAAAAGCTTCTTTGACAGCATTTCAGCTGAGTTATGAGAGAGTATGATGTCATTTACTCCATGACTTTGATAAAAGCGAAAGCCTTTTCTTTTTTTAGCCTTTTCTATGATTTTAGGACTATCAATAAGTGCGCCTGATAAGAGTAAGATTCCAGCAAATGGTAAATCGGTATTTAAAGCCAGCTCAAGTGCTAGCATTGCCCCTTGGCTAAAACCACCAATAATTGTTTTCTCAGGTGGTATATTCATCTCTTTAAACATCTTAATCACATGAGCTAAAGTTTTATCTGCGTCTTGTGGACGATCATTACTAAAATCTCTGTGTTCACCTGCCCGCATAGCTCTTTCTAAGGCCATAATATCAATTGGATACCAAGCTCTTCCGCTAGGAACACCATTCGCAGGTCGAATGCCATTTGGATGATACCAATTATAGCTTTTTGACCACTTTGCATATTCTTTTAGATTAAATAAGTCCCAGCAATCAGCTCCAAAACCATGAAATAAAATAATATATTTATCACTTCTAGGATCCAGTTGGTAGGCAACTTCGATATCACCAAAACGTTTTGTTTTATCTGAATTAAACATACCTATAAAGTAACACTAGTTTTAAGCTCTGTCGAAGGGGAAATCAGCGCATCTAAAGAGTTCCATCTCTGGCTTTGTGTCTAGCTGACTTACTAACTGCCTCAGTGCCGTTCGTAGACCTTCCTCTAAAACAGGATGATAAAAAGGTAAGCTTAAGGCTTCAGGTGCAGTTAGCTCTAGAGTGATCGCCCATGATAAAAGATGGGCTAAGTGTTCTCCGCTTGGCGCAAAAATTTCTGCTCCCAAAAGTTTTCCACTTTGTCTGTCAGCATAAATACGTACCAAACCCTTCTCTTGAAGCATTACAATGGCACGACCTTGTCCCTCGTAACTCACTTCACCGATTGCTAAATCTCTATTTTTAAGGCTCGCAAAGTTTTTTCCTACACTTGCTATATTAGGATACGAAAATGCGATAGCTAGCGGTGTTCTTCTAGTAAAACAATGGCTTTCTTCTCTGACTGCATTGTAGCCAGCCACTCTACCCTGGTCCGCAGCCTCATGTAATAGAGGCCTATCTGCATTGACATCACCAGCAATGTATAAGTTTGTCCCTTTAATACTAAAAGTTGTATCATCATAAACTGGTATTTTTCTATCCGTCCAATCAAGGTTTAGTTTTTCTAAGCCAAGACTATCTAGATTAGGCCTTCTGCCCATAGCCAGCAATACTTTATCAACAACAAATTTTTTATCTCCACTTTTTATTACTACACCGTCACAAGTAGCACCTTCAATCTCGGCCCCATCTAGTGAGATTTGCATTTCTTCTGAAAATACTTTTAAAGCATATTCTTGAATCTTTGGATCAGACAAACCTCCAAGGGCTGGTGTATTTCCAATTGCAATTACTTCTACACCCAAACGATTTAGCGCCTGTCCTAACTCTAAGCCGATTACACCTAAGCCAATCACCGCGACTTTTTTGGGTAAGTCTTCAAGCTCAAAAAATTGATCTGTATCTAAAAAATAATCTTTATATTGCATCCATGATTGTGGAACTACAGGGCGTGAGCCAGCCGCAATTATTACCTTTTTAGCTGTTACAACTTCACCTTCTAAATCAATTTCGGTGGCAGAGATAAATCTTGCGCGCTTTCTTACCAAGTGTGTATCCACCCACGAAGACATATCATTATT
Source organism: Bdellovibrionales bacterium (assembly GCA_020434605.1). GTDB lineage: Bacteria > Bdellovibrionota > Bdellovibrionia > Bdellovibrionales > UBA840 > JAGRAL01. Next base: position 1,742 of record JAGRAL010000044.1, on the reverse strand, counting down.
AACGGCTCGAACAAATCTATCGCGAAGCTTGCGAACATGCCTCATTACTTTTTTTGTATCAATGGTCAGCGCTTCTGCACCACTAATACCTAGCTCTTCAAACTTGTGTCGTCTGTGAAAATCATTTGCTGCCTGTAATAAAACTTTTGATGGCATACAGCCAACTCGCGCACACGTTGTACCCAATGGACCTGGATCTACTACAATATAATTATCCGTCTTTTTGGCTACCTCGCGACGGGCCGCTAAGCCCGCCGTACCAGCACCAATAATTACAACATCAAATGATTTCATCAGAATTCTCCTATGCTTTTACTTTAGATACTGACTTAGTTCGTCTGAACCACCTATATGTTTTCCACCAATAAACACTTGTGGAACTGAAGTGCGTCCAGTAATACCGCGTAAGTGAGTCATTGTCACATGTCCACCGATTTCAACCTCATGAAATGGGTAACCTTTGTCAGCAAGTGCTTCTTTTGCTTTTTTGCAATAAGGACAACCAGGCTTTGTAAAGATAGTTACCGTATCTGGTAGTTTATTTTTAGGATCTAAATATTTAATCATTGTGTCAGCATCAGAAACTTCAAACGGGTCACCGTCTTTTTCTGGTTCGATAAACATTTTTTCAATTTTTCCATCATTCACTAACATTGAATAACGCCAGCTTCTTTTACCAAACCCAAGGTTATCCTTATCTACAAGTAACCCCATCTTTTCTGAAAATTCGCCATTACCATCTGGTAGCATTTTTAAGTTAAATGCGTTTTGATCTTTTTGCCATTCATTCATCACAAAAGTATCATTCACTGAAAGGCAATATACTGCATCTACTCCTAGTTTTTTAAATGCTGGAACTAATTCGTTGTACCTAGGTAAATGCGAACTAGAGCAAGTTGGAGTGTATGCTCCGGGTAATGCAAATAAAGCTACTTTTTTACCTTTAAATAATTCATTGCTAGTTACATTCACCCACTCATTATTTTGTCTTGTTCTAAAAGTGACATCAGGAACCTGTTTACCTTCTAAATTTTTAAGTGACATATATATTCCTCCTTAAGGATGTTCATTATTGAATACAGTTTGCCGTTCAAGGATAAATAAGTAAAATCGATTGTTATTATATATTGATAGGATATATCTATAGAAACTTATCTATAATCAACCAGGCCACTTCAAAGGCAATCAGACCCACAATGGTAAGCTCTAAAACGTTCTGCTTACGGATATGAATCAAATCAGCTACCATTTCAGAAGACTGCTGGATTAGATCTAAGTCATAATAAATACCCTTAAATCTAGACTGAATTTCTAGGTGTCTTTTGGCTTCTTCGAATAACTTTGAGACATTTTGATTATCCCAAGACTCATCTGGCTCATCATAGATATATAAGTCATCCGTCAAACTTTGTTTTGTAGACATGCAAGCACCCATATACCTAACCAAGTTTTTGATATTTCTTGTAGAGCGACCTTTCGTACGTAGTTCTTCAGAGATATCTTTGGTTTCAGCTAGTAGATCTACAGTAATTGATTGATAGTAATCTAAGGCAACACTTTGCCCGATAGAAAGAGCAATGATTCTTACTGCTTCAAAATCAAATTTTTGTAAAACGACTTTATTAAAATCTAACCTATGAGTCGCCCCTGCATCTGGCTGTACCTCGATTTTGTAATCATCATATTTATAAATAGAGGTATTTAAAGAAAAAATCTTAGATAGAGTTTGAATCATCTCTTCT
>JAGRAL010000043.1 GCA_020434605.1 Bdellovibrionales bacterium | reverse complement strand
GGTAAAACTACTTTAGGTAGAACTATTTTGCGATTGGTTGAGCCAACTTCAGGCGAAATGATTTATAACGGCGTAGATTTAGCAAAACTTCGTCCTAATGAACTCAGAGAAATGCGTAAAAAAATGCAGATCATTTTTCAAGATCCGTATGCATCTTTAAATCCTAGAATGACCATCGCTTCTACGATCATGGAGCCAATGAAAATTCATGGAATCGGAAAATCAAGACAAGAGCGAATGGACATGGCGGCTGAGCTTATCGAAAGAGTTGGCTTAAAAGCTGAGATGTTAAATCGTTATCCGCATGAGTTTTCGGGCGGACAAAGACAGCGTATTTGTATTGGTAGAGCCTTAGCTGTAAAACCAGATTTTATCGTGTGTGATGAATCAGTATCAGCGCTGGATGTATCTGTACAGGCGCAAATATTAAATCTATTGATGGATCTACAAGAAGAATTTGGCTTAACGTATATCTTTATCTCTCATGATTTAGCGGTTGTTAAGTACATCGCTGATGAAGTAGCTGTGATGAACAGAGGAAAGATTGTGGAAATTTCTGATGCTAAAGGTATCTACGAAAGACCACAAGATGAGTACACTAAAAAACTTCTTTCGGCCATCCCAAGAGGGATTCCAAAATCTTTAGATAAGGGTACAAACTTAATTGTCTAGGGCATTTCCTAAACAGAGTGTAAGAAGTTTTCCAGCACACTGTAAGCAGAGAACGTCGAGATAGCTCCTAATTTTAGGAGCTCTTCTTTTGGATGGTAGCCAAAATCTACTCCTAAAAAGTCAATCCCAGCATTTTTAGCTGCCATAGCATCTGGCACACCGTCGCCAATCATTAAAGCTTTCGACGGACTAACACCAGACATTTCTAGTATATGACTGATTCCTTCAGGATCTGGCTTTGGTGCTTCAAAGGTATCTCCGTACACATAAGACTCCCAAGGCAGACCATAAATTTCAAAGTGCTTTAGTGTTTGTTGCGCATATTTTTGTGGTTGATTGGTACATAAGGCAATGCGCTTTGAGGTGGTAGATAAAAATTCTCTCGCCCCATCAAATAGCGTAGTGGTTTTTAAAAACTGTCGATCAAACTCATCTAAAAATTCTTGATAGACGGTTTGTTTAATTTCTTGGGTCGGATGTGGATATAAGCTTTCAATAAAGTTTTTAAATCCATTTCCTAAATAACTTTGTGTTTGCTCTAATGGCATTTTGGGTAAATTGCGGCGCTCTAAGAGTAATGAAAGGCAATTGTGAAAATCTCCTGCCGAGTCAATAATAGTGCCGTCTAGATCAAAAATAAGTAAGTCATACATATGTCTTATATGTTCTTGCAATTATGACCATAAAGGCAAATACTTGCTGCATGCGACAGGGAAATGATCAGTCATACAAATATATCGAAAGCGTGTTTCACCCAGATAGTGAAAAGTGGCTTAATATTCGTAGGGCCATGGCTGAGACCCAAAAAGAAGGGATGTCCCTATCTCCTGTTGAAGCTGGATTTTTACAATTTTTAATTCGCACACAAGGCATTAAGAATATCATCGAAATTGGCTGTTTTTTAGGTTATTCAGCATTAAAGATGGCTGAGGCCCTACCTGCTGACGGGAAGCTAACCACTATCGAATTTGATCCTACATTTTTTGCTATCACTAAAAATCATGTTAAAAATTTTAATATGGAAGAGAAAGTGCAAGTACTTCACGGCGATGCTATGCAAGTGCTTAAGACTCTTCAGGGTCCTTTTGATTTATGTTTTATCGATGCCGATAAAGGTGGTTATCTTGACTACCTAGATTGGGCCGAAAAAAACGTACGTAAAGATGGCTGGATTATAGGGGATAATACCTTTTTATTTGGAGCAGTTTTTAGTGATGAAAAGCCTGCCGGTGAGTCGACAAAGCGTTGGCAAACCATGAGAATTTTTAACGAAAGATTATCAGATCCCAAAAAATATCTTACTACATGCATACCTTTTAATGAAGGTATGACGATTGCCAAAAAACTATTTTAAGTTTCGGACATAAAATCGGACAATCTTTATTTATCTATACGTAAATACGTTTATAGCGTAGGTATTTATTTTGCTATTCAACAAGTATGACTGAAAAAATATTTGATAGTTTAGAATTCACGAAAAATTTAGAAAATGTTGGAGTTCCCAAAAAACAAGCCGAAAAGCATGTAGAGATTATGGGAAAAATAATTACTAAGCACTTAGCTACAAAGGATGATATCACCATAGAAATTCTTGGTGTACGACATGATATAAAGCTTGAAATGGCAAATTTAGAGCTAAACATTAATAAATCCTTAGATAGAAAAATTGCAATTATGCTAGCGGTAATGACAATCTTACTTGCTATCTTTAAATATGCATAGTCTAAAAAAACCGTTTTAAAATGAGACAAGTTACATAAAAAAATATTTTTATGTCTCAATCCAGTCACAAAATCCAATTTTTTGTAGAATGAAATGACACTTATTTGATAATATTAAATAATTACAAGAGGACGTTACATGTTATATGAGTTTCATTTTGTCGGCTTTACACCGAGGGACCCTTTTAAAGAAAAGGCAAATGAGGTCATTAACACGCTTGCTGAAATGATGCCATCAGATGCTACTTGTTCAGCTAGGGTAGTTATGATTGACGGTAAGTTCTTTTTTCAAGTCATATTCGTTAGTAAGTGTGAATGCTTTATAGCAAAAGACGTTTTAGATCCTAGTAAAGAAAATACATCTTCAAGATTATGGCAAGCCATTGCATTAGATAGAATCGCATCTAACTTAGTTACACAAGTACAGTCTTGGCGCGATAAAGCAGCTGCTTAATATCAAATTATACGGGTGTCGAGTGGCTTTCTAAAAAGCTCTTTACTACGGGTCGGTATTTATCACCAAAATCTTTTAATCCATTTAAATGTCCAGCTTCGGGCAAAACTAAGCTTTGTAGATCGATTTGATGATGGGGTTTAAATACATTTTCAATGGATTTTACAGGAACTAATTCATCCTTCCAACCGCGAATAGATAAAATAGGGTAGTCATTTGGAAAGACCTTTAAATCTGCATGTAGATTTTTTTCGTGAAAAGGCGAGAGTATCGCTGTCATCGCAATTGAAGCTGGCAGATTTAATAGTGGGTTTTTAATTTTATAGTAATGCTTTCCAAGGTTATAGCTGCACTTCAACATATCTACAAACGGGCCGCTATCACAAAGAATAGTGACCACATCTCTTTTTCCGGCATTAAATCTTTGTGCCATAGCTTCGATAGCGGCAGAGGCTGGGTTTGAGAATGCGTAAATAATTTTATTACCAGGGATTTCATCAAGAGCTGCTGTTACATCTTTTGTCCACAAGCTTTTTAAACCTAATCGCATGCGAGATCTTACTAGGTCAATCGGGCTACGTTTACTAAGGTGAAAACCAACTTGGTAAGCGTAAGCATCATAGCCAAGGCTATTTACATAATCTATGTGGCGCTTTATCAGTAAAGGGCTACCATCAAAAAAGTGGACAAATAAAACAGCTTCAGAAAATTTCTTTTCAGAAGCTGGGTATTTTCTAAGTCCAATAAGATCACTTAATTTTTTATTTGATCGGGCCACAACTCACGCCAATGATTTACAGTGGATGCAGATTGGTTTGCGTTATCCAATGTAGATCTATGTACTTGAATTTCTTCAAGGGCAGTTTCAGATAGTGCTTTACCCACGGCTTCAACAACAGATGCGTGATCAATACCGTGGTAAGCGTAAACTTCGCTTGGGCGTCCACATTTTGAGTGATGACGAACCGCTAAACACTCATGTCTAACACCAAGGATAGATCCGATATTATCTAGTAAGCCAGGCTCACCATCGTGAACACTTACGGCAGGTATACGTCTACCAGCAACGGTCACTAGCTCGCTATCTTGTTGGATTTGTGTTGGATGAATATGTAGCTTAGTGTCTATTTCAAGACCTTTGCGTAAATACTCATAATTGTTTTCATGAGCTAAGTTTCCGATGAGTAAATCTGGGCTAGTAACAACGATCACGTTGGCGTAAATACCTTTAGCTAAAAGTTCATCAGACGCTTTGATAGCTTCAGTGGTTAAAGATCCCATTGCAAAAATGTTTACAACATTGTCTCCAGCTTCATAGCCAGCATAGCCGCGGTAATCAATTAGGTAGTATGCCCCTGCTAAAACAGCCTCTTTAAAGCTATTCATGATTTCTGCTGTATCTCGGGCCTGTACTTCGGATTCATTGGTTGCACCCTCTACTGGAAAATCAGCATGAGATAATAGAGGAGCTTCAACTTTATTTTTTGCGTGTTGCTGCAAGCGTTTTATTAAATCTTTTTGCTCAACACCTCTAGTAACCGCTCTGATGTTTACGCCATTTCTACCTTCGTTATCAAATGACATATGGCGCTTGATGGCGTCCGCTATGATGTAATCTAATTCTTGGCAATAGAACGGTTCCCAAGTGATCTGATTTGGAATTTGAAAGTCTGACTTCCATCCGTGTTGTGCACCTTCTGGAGATAAGGTAACTCCGCTTGGTGTACCAACTAAGATAAATGATGATTTCCAATATAAGTTATAAAAATGTTGATCTAGGGCTCTTTTTACAAAGAAGTCATAGACAGTCATCAAAGGGATTAGAGGTATACCAAGCGTATCACGAATCTTGCCGTAAGCTCCCACGCAAGACATGGCATTTGATTCTTCGATTTCAAAACGAATAAACTTATGGGCCTTATCTTCACTAGGTACTAGATCCGGTAAACTCTTATCTTTTACATTAAGTCTTGTTTCAACATCCTCAACCATTTCAGGATCGTAAATTTGACCATCCATTGTTGGGTTAAGGTTTGTACTAGTTCCAACATCTGGAGCCATAGCAACTAACATTTCTGCTGGTAGTTTCCAGGCCTTCTCGGTCTCAGTTAATGGCTTTTGTTTTTCTTTTAACTCGGATGAATCTAAAGGTGTATTTGAAATACGGTTTAACTTAGCTGTTAACTGACCTAACATCCACTGTGTGTGCGGGTAGCTAACAAGTTTTAAATTAATACCAATTTCATCTGGTGTTTCACCAAGTTCTTCAGTTACTTTTTTGAAGTAAGCTTTGTTTTTATCTCTTAAATTATTTTGTGCAACTAAATCACTATATAGTTCATCACCGCGAGTTTTTAGAAATTTAGCTTCTTCAGTAGATGAGGCAAATTCTTGAAATAAATCTGAATCAGGAATCTTGTGAGCTTTTTGTAAGTCCTGCATCTCTTCAAGAGAAGGAAGAGAAGAATGGTTACCTGAAGCACCGGCTTGTGGTAAACCCCATCCCTTAAGAGTATGGGCTACGATAAGAGTTGGACGACGCGTGTCTTTTTTACTGCGCTCAAGTGCATCGATTAAAACTTCAAAGTCATGACCACCAAAATCACGTAGACCTTCAAAGATTTCTTCGTCACTTACGTTATCTAAGAAAGTCTTTAATTTTTTGTTATCATCTAAAAATTGTTTTCTGATTAAGGATACATCTTTAACTACTAGTAAGCTTTGTAAAGAAAAGTCATCAATTTGATTTTCTAGGTAGTCTTTAAAAACATCCCCACCAGTTTTTGCAAATAAAGCCAAACGTTTTTTACCATGGCGAACTTGAATCACTTCCCATCCACTAGCAAGAGCGGTTCTTTCGATTCGTTTGTCATCTGTTCCGTTCATGATTTCTTTATTTGTAATACGGTTACCATCTAAACTTTGTCTGTTGTAATCAACGATCCATGTAAGGTTACCTAATTCACGTTCTGCAAAATCGGGTAGCGCTTCTTGAAGAGAGCCTTCACGATATTCAGAATCTCCCATCACGGCCCAAAAGTGAGCGTCTTTTGTAGTTTCAAAACCATGATCCTCAGCCATTCTATAAGCATGAGCTAAGTAACCTAGTTGTACTGGCGGGATACCAACGGTTCCGCTTGGTAAGAAGTTGTGATTATCAGGGTCATAAGCAGAGTGATAAGACTGAAATACAGGTTCCCCGTTATGAGAAAATTTTCGAAGACCAAACATCGCCTCTTTTGCTTTTTCTTTAGAAAATCTAGAAAAATCATTTTCAACCAATAAATCCATCATGAAGTGCATTGTGTGATCCATCGGTGCTGCGTGAGGCTTGATAGCCATAAAGTCGTAACCGCGTTTAACCACTAAGTGAAGTGAGCTAGCAATGTGTAAGTAGCTGGCGCAAGCTGAAGGGTGACCACCAATTTTAGGGTCTCCTTTTTCTTTATCTTTTCTGTGATTTGCTTGCATGATCATCTGGGTAGAATAGTAGAGCGCACGCTTAGCGATTCTTTGTAGCAAATCAGTGTTGATAGCCTTTGTTTTAGCCACAGTTACCTTCCTTGTTGAGAGACAAGAGATGTATCATTTACTCACAATGCCCTCAATGCCTTGTGAGTGTTTTTATGCATTGCTTAATGTATCGGGATCTATTCGATAATAGGTGAGTTTTCGCCCTTTTCTTGAGTCAGATTTAGGCAAGAGTCTGGGTCTAGATTCACCCATCTAAAGTGGCTTTCTTTGACCTGATGACCCGCACTTATGGACCAAAGGCGGTTGTAGCCTAGTTTAGTGATAAACATAGCACCATCAATGCGGTCAATATCGATGAGTTGATAAAAATCTGTCTTAGCAGGGGCCTCATAAATGGCCTCCTGAAAACGAAAAATTCTAGCTAATGGAATCGTTAAGTCTTTAATGATCAATGAATCTGGTTCGATTTCAAAGCGCAAGTCAATCAGGCGGTGAAATAGGTCTTTTTCTAAAGAAAACAAATATTCATACTCTTCTAAGCCAGAGGCGTTTTTTAAAACCTCATCTCCATCAGGTCCTAGCAAAAATTTTACCTGGCCCTTCATCATTTTCCAGGCGTTGATGGCAGTTTGTATATGGTCTGGTGAAACACTTTTATCGACAAATAAGTATATCATTTCTTTAGGCTAATAGAGCTCTTGGGTTCTCTGCAATCGTTCACAGAAAACTAGGCCTTTGGCTTGTGTATAAATCTGTGAAAAA